>JAADFW010000131.1 GCA_013152655.1 Chlorobiota bacterium | reverse complement strand
TTGCAATTATTTAAGGTTTAGTTGTAACATTTTGCTTGATTTTGTGTTATATAGATAGTGAATGTATAAAAATATGAAATGTTGTTTGTTTTTCCCGATGCTGAAATGATAATAAAAATTGGGATTATAGCTTTTATCTTTCTAATATACGGTATGATATAAATAAAACGGTGTTAATATGAAAAAATTACTATTAATAATTTTATTGATTCTAACGGGAAATTTTTATTGTCTGTCAAAAAGTATCTTATGGGAAAGGATGCCGTCAGCACAACAAAAAATTAATGACTATACACTACAAAATTGTGTTTATTCAGCTGATGGGAAATATATAGTTGCTTTTCAGAAAAGATTAAACGAAGGGAATTGGATAACCGTATATAATGCCGGTAAGGGGGAACTTGTAAATAAACTTTTTTTCAATCCTGATTCAAATTCATATCATAATAAAATAATTAATATTTTTGCTCGAAAAGATTCTAATATCTTGTGTTGTACATTTTGGGGATTAACAGACAGAGGAACTCAATATGTCGATGCAAATTTTTATGAAATACCCTCTTTAAAATTAATTGATACAATACAGAAATTTAATGCTGTTGACGATATTTCTTATAATTTCAGATATTCATTAAGTTATTTTAGTAATGCAGGAGAATTTATTGTTTATGATAATTATAATAAAGAAACAATATATACGAATTTTACTGAATATTCTATAACTTCTTGTCATTTATCAAGAAGCGGCAATTATGTTGTTGCTATAACAGGTAATAATGTCAATATATTTAATATTAAAAATAAAAAATTAACTTGGCAAGATGATATAGATGAAAAAATATATAGTGCTTTTTTAAGTGATGATGAAAAATATTTAGCTTTTTCAACTTCAGATAGCATTTTCATTTATGATTTCCCAACCGGTAAAATAATTAAAACTATAAATCTAAAAGAACAATCAAGTGATGAGACTTACTGTATAATTTCTCATGATAATAAATATATTTCAGTAATTTATCAAAATTTATCATTTGAGTCAAATATTTCCATATATGATGTAATGTCCGGGCAAATTGTTAAAAATATCACTTTTGAGGCAGTTACACCAAAATTACCAGATACATACAAATACGATGATTATTTTTATAATCAACAATTTTCAAATGATAATAAGAGTTTATTAGTAAGTGGTATTAATGGGCATTACTTATTTGATGTTAAATCGGGAAAACTATTATCATTATTTTCTACTCATTATGCGGATTTTCATGATAAATCCGGTATAGTTATGTTTACTAACAACGACAAATATTTATTAACCATTGGACCCTATAAAACCATAATTTGGGATGCCCGAAAAGGAGCATTTATAAAAATATTGAATTTAGGCACAACAGCAGAGCGGAAAAATACCATAGCTATACATCGAGATAGTAAACAAATTATCTATTCGGCAGGTAACAAAATCTATTTCTATAACTTTGTTGACGAACGTTTGGAAAAGGAAATAACAACAGATAAGAATGTTTTACAGCTTGATGTTTCAGGAAATGGGAAATACTTAGCTTATACAATGTCTGATTCATCTTTTGCTGTTTATAATTTGGAGAAAGAAAAAGTTGTATTAACAAAAAAATACAAGTTTAAATATTTAAATGAAAGTTTTGTGGGAATCAAATTATCAAACGATGATTTATGTTATGTTGTAGGTGTAAGAGGAGATAAGTATTCAAACCAAACATATTGGAAATATTTGTACAGTATTTCTCAAAATAAAAGAATAATGTTAGATCCGGGTTCGTATGGCTTGGTTGAGTTTTTGGATAATGATAGAAGATTATTAAACTATGAGAATTTTGGACATCAAGTTGATTATTATGAATATAATGACAGTTTCAAAGAGTTTAAATTAATAAAGAGCATAAATAAAAATACAATATCAAGTCTTCATTCTGATAAATCGGGTCAGTATTTCATAACCTCCGGTCCGACAATTTGGAATATAGATACAGGCGATAGCATACAACTTCACGCAAATCCCGAATTAAACGATATGGACAATGTAGCAGTTTCCAGCGACGGCACAATGCTTGCGGCAATGTCTCCCGAAGGTAGAATAGTAGTTTGGAATGTTGAAAAATACTTAACTTCCGTAGAAAAAAGCCCGAAAGTGAATAATAAGGCAGATGTTTTGCGCTGTTATCCAAATCCAACAGAAGAAACTTTAACAATAGAGTGGAATAGCTCAATTATTCCCAAAAGAATAAGTATTGTTGATATTCGAGGACGAGAATATGATGTAATAAAAAATATTCCGAATAGTAATATTTTAAAAATGAATGTAAAAAATTATAATTCCGGATTGTATTTTATTAGATTCAAATTAATAAATGATAGAGTTATTACTAAAAAAATAGTTATATATTAAAACGAGTGTTAATATGAGAAAATTATTATTAATAATATTATTGATTCTAACGGGAAATTTTTATTGTCTGTCAAAAAGTATCTTGTGGGAAAGAGTTCCAATAGAGCAAGGAGACTGGTTTGAGCCAAATAGGAATACTTGTGTTATTTCATCAGACAATAAATATATAATTACTCGTAACCGTAACTGGCTGTCAGTATATGATGCCGTTAACGGTCAACCTTTAAAAAATCTCTATTTTGATAATAGTAAATTAAATATATCCGCAAAGGGTTTAATTGATATTTATTCAAGGGGTGATTCCAATATAATAGCTTGCTCATCTCTTATTTATGATAAAGATAATGAAATTGATGAATCTGCAAAGGTAGATATATATGAAATTCCATCATTGAGACTAATTGATTCAATTTCTAAATATCCGTTTATCAATGATTTTAGCAATAATTTCCATTATGCGTTATGGACTCAGTTGAATGTTTTTTATATTTTTGATAATACTATTCAGCCAATTTATTATAATCCAGTTTATATTGATTCTGTTCATTCTGCTTCTACGGGATTTAGTTTTTGGTCAAAGATTGGGTTCGCCCCGAATGGCAATTATTTAGTTGCGATATTCGAACACAATGCATATATCTTTGATATTCGTAATAAAAAACTATATTGGAAATCTACTTATGATTCTGTTAATAATGAAATTTATGACGCAATAATAAGCAATGATATGAAATATATAGTATTAGCCAGCTTAGACAGTATTATTGTCTATGATTTTCAATCTAAGAAAAAAATAAAATCATTTAAGAATGTGCAAGTTAAACCTAATGACATAATTAGAACCATATCATTAGCATTATCGGACGATAACAAATATTTAGCTATAACATCTAACGGTACAAGTAATTATAATTATGGAATAACCGTAATGGATTTTAATAATGAAAAAGTCATTTCGAACATTAATTTGTTTAGACAAATGAAAGATCTCCCCGATCAATATTTCGAACCTGAGATTTTATTTAATATTCAATTTTTAAAAGACAATCAATATTTATTAGCTTCGGGAGTTGTCGGGAATTATCTTTTTAATATTTTTACCGGTAAGTTAATGAATTTATATTCGACTAATTTTTTGATAGATATGTATGATTATTATCCTTGTTTAATCAGTTTTGCTAATAATGATAAAAATATAATTACCATTGGTTCTGACAAAACCATAATTTGGGATGCCCGAACAGGAGCATTTATAAAAGCATTGAATCTACACATTTCGGCATCGCGAAAAAATACCATAGCTATTCAACACGATAGTAAACAAATTATCTACTCGGTAGATAACAAAATCTATTTCTATAACTTTGTTGACGAACGTTTGGAAAAGGAAATAACAACAGATAAAGATATTATTACTTTAGCGGTTTCCGATAATAGCAAATACATTGCTTATGCATTTAAAAACAATAGTTCATATATTGGTTTTCGAGTATATGACATAGAAAATGATACGATTTTATTTGAGCAACCTGCAACTTTATTGAATATAAAAAATGTATTCGTTGCTAATAATAAACCGTATCTTGCATATATACAGAAATCAGATTATGGCAATTACAACTGTATTATAAAAGATTATATTGAAAATAAAGTAATAACTACTTTGCAAGATATTATGATAAATAAAATTAAGTTTATTAATAATGATTCCGATTTATTCTATTTTTATCATATTTATTATAATAACGATAAAGGGTATATAATTTACAATATTGATAAAAAGAATGTGGTTAAAAAACATAAATTATCCTCTAATACAGCAGATTTTTGTTTAAGTGCGGATAATAAGTTTTTCATAACCTCAGGACCGACAATCTGGAATATAGATACAGGCGATAGCATACAACTTCACGCAAATCCCGAATTAAACGATATGGACAATGTAGCTGTTTCCAGCGACGGCACAATGCTTGCGGCAGTGTCTCCCGAAGGTC
>JAADFW010000130.1 GCA_013152655.1 Chlorobiota bacterium | reverse complement strand
TTGCTCAACTAAATTCAGAAGGAATGCAATATATTATAATACTTCATAATGGCTACTTATATATTATGTATAAAACTGGGTTTTTAGGACTAATATTCTATTTTTTGTTTTTATTATTTGTTTATTTGCATGTGTACAATAAAAGCAATGATTCAAAAGCTATAATTATAAATAGTTTATTATCAGGAATTGCAATTCACTATATGTTTACTACCCTGATTGTTACAGGGATATACAACCCAAGGGATTTTGGAGGAATTATTTTAGGTGCTCTTTTATATTTACAGAATTATTATACATCTGTAAATGGGATTGCTTCTAAAAATGTAATTGTTTAAAAATCTAAACAAGGTTCATTTAACATATAAAATTTATGATGTTAAAAAAATATTTAAAAAAGCTTCTTAATAAATTTGGAAAATCTTATACTCCTGACCCAAACATTTCAGATAGATTAATTCTTTCTTTTCTGTTTCGAAGGAGTATTATGATGCTAAGAGGGGTAATTAAAATGCAAAAATATATATTTTTAGGAAAGAAAGTTAAAATTTTAAATAAGAATAATTTTAAGTTTGGTAAAGGATGCTCAATTGAAGATTATGTATCATTCGATTGTTATGCAAGTCAAAAAATTAAATTTGGAAATACAGTTAAAATTGGAGCTTATTCTACAATAAGCACTACAAGCCATTTATCAAAATACGGTAAGGGGTTAGTAATTGGAAATAATTCTGCAATCGGCGAATATTCGTATTTTGGTTGTTCTGGTGGAGTAATCATAGGTGATGATGTAATTATGGGGCAGTATATTAGTTTTCATTCCGAAAATCATAATTTTTCTGATAAATCAAAATTAATCAGGGAACAAGGTGTTATATCTCAAGGAATCAAGTTAGGAAATAATATTTGGGTAGGATCTAAGGCGACATTTCTTGATGGTTGTGTTATCGGTAATAATTCAGTTGTCGCTGCAGGGGCAATAGTAAAGGGAGAATTCCCCCCTAATGTTATTATTGGTGGAATACCCGCTAAAGTGCTTAGACGAATTTATGACTAAAACAATTCTTTATATTCATCAGGCTTCAGAACTATATGGATCTGATAAAACATTATATTATCTTGTAAAAGGGATAAATGAGCACCCTAATTTTAACGTAATTGTTGTTTTGCCTAATGATGGCCCTTTAAAACAACTATTAGAGGCTAGCCATATAAAGGTTATTATATTTCCAGTCATTAAAGTTTCTAGAGAAATGTTTGCAATAAGAAATATTGTCATACTTCCTTTCACAATTATTACAGCAACAAAAGCATTAAGAAAAATATTAGTAAACAAAAAAATTGATATAGTACATTCAAATACGCTAGCAGTTTTGTTAGGAGCTTTTTTTGCAAAACGATACAGAATAAAACATATTTGGCACATACATGAAATAATAAAAAAACCAACAATTGTTCGTATTTTATATCCTTTTTTGGTAAATAATCTCTCTTATAAGGTCGTTTTTAATTCAATGGCGTCAAAAGATTTTTTTTGTTTTAAACATCACTCAATACACAAAAAAGCAGTAGTTAATTTGAATGGCATAGATAGAGACGTGCCATTAACATCAATAGAAGATAGAAATTATATTAGAAAAGAAATTTTTAATGCGGATGGAAAAGACATTGTATTGGGTCTAATTGGGAGAATAAGTAAATGGAAAGGGCAGCAATTATTATTAGAATCATTTCATCAAATAAGCCAGGAATTCAACAATTTAAAGTTAATGTTTGTTGGATCAGCGCCACCTAACCAAGAGTATTTAGTTGAAGAATTATTAATAAAAATAAAAAGATTAGACATAGAAAATGAATGCAAGATTATACCTTTTCAAAACAATATTTGGAGTATTTGGGATAGTATAGATGTTGCAATCATACCATCGACAGACCCAGAGCCTTTTGGCTTGGTTGCTGTTGAAGCAATGCTTGCTAAAAAACCAGTAATTGCTGCAAAACATGGAGGACTGATAGAGATAATAAAGGATAATGAAACGGGATATTTTTTTAAACCGAATGACACAAAAGATCTACAAAGAGTAATTAAAAAGCTAATATTAGATCAAAACAAACTACAAGAGTTTGGGGTAAATGGATATAAAAGAGCACAACTTTATTTTTCTTTAAAAAAACATATCGAAGAATTCATAATAATTTATCAAAACACACCAACTCTTTAGATTTTTTTGATATAAATTTATGAAAACATTAATTTAATAAAAGTCATATTCTTACAATTAAAAAAAAAGAGATATGAAAATAGCAATATTAGGCACTAGAGGGATTCCAAACCATCATGGAGGCTTTGAACAATTTGCTGAGTTTTTTTCGGTTTATCTAGCAAAAAACAATCATGATGTTTATGTTTATAACTCTAGTAGTCATCCATATCAAGATAAATTATATAAAGGGGTAAATATTATACATTGTAATGACCCTGAAGATAAAGTTGGAACAGTTGGTCAATTTATTTATGATTTAAATTGTATTTTAGATTCAAGGAAGCGTAATTTTGATATTTTACTTCAATTAGGCTATACTAGTAACTCTATCTGGGGGAAACTACTACCTAAGAGTTCAATAGTTATTACCAACATGGACGGGTTAGAATGGAAAAGAGCGAAGTACAGTAAACCAGTTCAAAGATTTTTAAAATATGCTGAAAAAAGAGCAATTAAAACAAGCAACTATTTAGTTTCTGATTCAATAGGAATTCAAGAGTATTTAAAGAAGGAGCATAAAGTAGAATCTAATTATATTGCGTATGGGGCAACTGTTTTTAAAGACCCACAGATTAGTGTTTTAAAAGAATACAATTTAGAACCCTACGCGTATAATATGCTTATTGCTAGATTGGAGCCTGAAAACAATATTGAAATTATATTGGATGGTGTAGTGTTAGCAAATAATAAAACACCCTTTTTGGTGGTAGGTAAACACAATGCTAATAAGTTTGGAAATTACCTTAAAAACAAGTTTAAAGACACAAATATTATTTTCACAGGAGGGATTTATAATTTAAAACACCTAAATAATTTAAGATATTATTCAAATCTTTATTTTCATGGGCATTCAGTAGGGGGTACAAATCCATCTCTTCTTGAAGCAATGGCATCAAATGCTTTGTTAATTGCTCATAATAATACATTTAATAAATCAATATTAACAAACAATGCGTTTTATTTTAAGAATAAAATACAGGTTAAAAATTACATTGAAACAGTTAATAAACTTGAGCATCAAATAAAATTGGAGAACTGTTTTAATACAATAAAAACAGAATTTAGCTGGGAACTAATAAACAAAAAATATTTAAACTATTTTAATGAATGTTATTGCAAACATAACCAAAGAACGTAATAAACCAGAGTTTTTCCCTAGGCTTATAGCGTTAGTTCTTTCAACCTTATTAATTGGGTATGCGCCAAGTAGCATTGCATTAGGAGTTTTGTCTTTTTTTTCTTTATGGTATGCAATTGCGAGTAAACGAAAAATCAAATTGCAATTTGAACTATTAATTCCTATTTCTATTTACGTATTGTTTGTATTAACATTGTTTTGGACAATTAATATAGGTTTAACAATCAAGGGCTTGGAGAGAACAGTAAGTTTATGTGTTGTGCCAATAATTTTTTTAATGCTTCCTAAGTTCAACCTTGATAGAACAAAGCTAGTTTTAGAATACTTTACAAAGGCTAATTTAGCCTATGGTTTGTTTTTTCTTTCTGTTGCATTAGTTAATTTTATTAAAACAAAATCTTTTGTAGTTTTCACATATCATGATCTTGTAAGTATTCTAGACTTAAATGCAATTTATGTTTCTATTTATTTTTTAATTTGCTTAACATATCTCTTATCAAAAACCAATAAAAATAAACTTGACATATTTAGTATTGTGTTCTTTATTATACTGCTAATATTATTGTCTTCAAAAATGATATTATTCATTTTAATGATTGTTTTGGTTGTTTACGGCTTATATTTTAAACCATTCTCATATTTTAAAAACATTAAATTGCTATTTATAGCGATATCAGTAACACTAGTAGTTATATCAGTATCTAGTAGGGTGATAAACCGATTTTTTGAAGAGAAAACAACAAATATTCAAGAGATATTGTATAAAGAAAAATTTGACAAGATTTACCCATGGACGGGTACTTCAATTAGGTTATTACAATTAAGAATATTGCGCGAGCAAATTGAAGAAGAATCTATTTTTTGGCAAGGGTTTGGATTGTTTACTTCTAGAGATAATCTTAAAAAAAGACACCTTAAATTTAACACATACTTCGGATACCATACTTACAATTATCACAATCAATATGCGCAAATTTTTTCAGAGGCAGGTATTTTTGGGTTATTGCTTTTAGTACTAATGTTGTTTTAT
>JAADFW010000129.1 GCA_013152655.1 Chlorobiota bacterium | reverse complement strand
TAGATAAAACCAATATTTGGGAAGCTAAATATGATGTTGTAGCAGTTGGTAAAGATGGGAATATATTAAATACTGAATTATTATATTGGTATGAAGATAAAGAAAAAATATATACTGATAATTTTGTGAAAGTTACTGAGGGAGAATCCATTCTTTATGGCAATGGGCTTGTATCTAATCAAGATTTTACAGACTACAAAATTCTCCACCCTACCGGTGAAATTTATACTAATGAATAATTCTATTTAAACAGAATAAAACCTGCGGGAACAGTATTATTTAATGAATAAAAAATTTAATTATATTTTAGAAATTGTTTGGTTAGTAGTTGCTATTATAAGTCTAGCTGCTTATATAAATAAAACTATTAGTAGTGGCTTTAATCAAAGTTATCCTTTTTTAATAATTCTGACTGTAAGTATATTTATATATTTGTTAAAACGAAAAATACGACTTCAGGATTAAGCTAAGCCAAAGTGCCAATAACTAACGTAATGACTCAGTTTTCATATTTTCTTTTTTGTTTTGTAACTTGTACTTATCAATATTACCAATTATTTTTCACTACGTTAACACAGAATCACATAAAGTAATATAATTGAACTACCTTCTTATCATATTAATAACTCTGCTTTTTTCTGCTTTTTTCTCAGGCATGGAAATAGCATTTATTTCTTCAAACCGGTTAAAAGTTGAATTAGACAGGAAGAGAGATCTATTCCCATCAGGTATAATTTCCATTTTCACCCAAAAACCTTCTATTTATATAGCATCCACATTGTTGGGAAATAATATTTCAATAGTTATATACGGATTATTTATGGCAGTACTGCTCGATCCGCTTATTTCCACTTATATACATTCAGAAACATGGATACTCACAATACAAACAATTATTTCAACTATTGTTGTACTCGTATTTGCTGAATTTTTGCCAAAAACAGTTTTCAGAATAAATCCTAATGCTTCTTTGAAAATTTTTGCAATACCAATTTTATTCTTTTATTTCCTTTTCTATCCGTTTACTATAGTAATCATACAAATTGCTAACATTATTTTAAAAGTGTTTTTTAAATTAGACTTAAAGAAAACTAATAGTGAAATAGCATTTAGTAAAATAGACCTTGACCACTACTTACAGGAAAATACGAGATTCTCAAAACAAAACGAAGAAATTGAAGCAGATGTAAAAATTTTTCGCAATGCTCTTGACCTTTCAAATATTAAGCTGCGCGAATGTATTGTTCCACGAACAGAAATTGAAGCTATTGATGTAAATGACACAATTAATCATTTACAACAAAAATTTATTGAAACCGGACTTTCAAAAATATTAATTTACCGAGATTCAATTGATAATATTATTGGCTATACACATTTATCTGAATTGTTCAAAAACCCAACAACCATTGATAGCATTTTGCACAAATTGATAATAGTACCTGAAACAATGGCAGCAAATAAATTGCTTTCGTCTTTAATACAAAAGCAAAAAAGTATTGCCCTTGTTGTTGATGAATTTGGCGGTACTTCAGGAATTGTTACTATTGAAGATATTATTGAGGAAATTTTTGGAGAAATAGAAGATGAATACGATAGTTCTGACCTGAGAGAAGAAAAAATTAGTCAGGATGAATACATTTTTTCAGGAAGGCATGAAATTGATTATTTAAATGATAAGTATAATTTGAATTTGCAAATATCAGATGAATATGAAACTATAGCAGGGTATATTCTTTACAATTACGGAAATATCCCGCGTATTAATGAAATAATCAAGATTAATCCGTATTCGTTTAAAATTATTGAAGCTACTAAAACAAGAATAAAAACAGTTTTAGTAAAAAAAATAATTACAAATAAAAAATAATTTTCCGGGTGTTGTTTACTTATTTTATTCAAACATTTAAAATTATTTAGCAATAAAAGGCAAAATTATTTTAATTGCAAACAAACATATTTGTTATTGTTCTGTTTTTCAGTACGTTTAAAGTAAATATTTTTTCCTGCCATGTTTATGAAAACGTGCAAAAATTATTATCTTCGTAGCTCAATTTTTCACAATAAATAAAAGATTAATTAATAGTAGAAGAAACAATGGCAACATTAGAAAAAATCAGACAAAAAGCAGGTGTATTAGTAGCGGTTGTAATTGGTTTAGCTTTATTAGCATTTATAATGGGCGATATGTTAAAAAGTGGCAGTTCATTATTTAAAAATTCTCAATTAGAAATTGCAAAAGTTGCAGGTAATTCAATTCCGGTTCAAACATATCAGGAAAGACTTGATAAAACAATTGAGAATTATAAGAGAAATTCAAGGCAGAACGCTTTAGATGAAGCTACAACTGACCAAATAAGACAACAAACCTGGGACGACCTAATTCGTGAAAACGTAATGAAAAAAGAATACGATGAGTTAGGCCTTAAAGTTAGTTCTGATGAACTTTTTGATATGGTACAAGGAAAAAATATTCATCCTTCAATAAAGAAAGTTCCTATTTTTCAAGATCAAACAGGACAATTTGATCCTGCACTGGTTATTCAGTTCCTTAAAAACATAGATCAGGATAAAACAGGAAATTACAGGGCAAGTTGGTTAGAATTTGAAAAAAGTATTGCCAGAGAAAGATTAAATAACAAATACAATACTTTAATTAAAAAAGGACTTTTTGTAACTACTGAAAAAGCTACAGAAGAAGCAAAATATCGTGCAACAAAAGTAAATTTCGACTATATAACCGAACCTTATAATTCTGTTCCGGATAGTGCAATAAGCTTTACTGAAGAAGATATTCAAGCATATTATGATGAACACAAAGATAATTATAAGCAAAAAGCAACACGAAAAATTGAATATGTAACTTTTGATGAAATACCTTCTGATGAAGATGATAGAATGGCTTACAAATGGATGGAAGACATTAAAGAAGAATTTAAAAATGCTGATAATGACAAGCAATTTGTAAACTTAAATGGAGATGTTGAGTTTAATGACACATACTTTAAACAAGGTGAACTACCAACAAAGGTTGATTCTTTTGCTTTCCATTCTAATATTGGAGATATTTATGGTATTTACTCAGAAGACAATACGTACAAAATAGCAAAATTAACAACTATAAAATATCTTCCCGATTCTGTAAGAGCCAGACATATATTAATAAGGCCAGATGAATCAACAGGAGATATAAATGCAGCAAAGCATATTGTTGATAGTTTAAAAGAACTTGTTTTAAATGGTGCTGATTTTGCTAAACTTGCTCTTAAATATGGAAGTGATGGAACAGCCAGCAAAGGTGGCGACTTAGGCTGGTTTACTTCAAAAGCAATGGTTCAGCCTTTTAGCGATACTTGTTTTTTCTCTCCTAAAGGACATATTACAACAGTAATAACACAGCATGGAGCTCACTTGGTTCAGGTTACTGATAAAGGTAAAGCTTCTAAAAAAGTACAAGTAGCTATTTTAGAAAGAACCGTTGAGCCAAGCAATAAAACAATACAATTTATTTACCAGCAAGCAAGTGAATTTGCCGGCCGTAATAGTACAAAAGAAAAATTTGAGAAAGCTGCTGATGAACAAGCTTTAAGTAAAAAAGTCAGCCCACCATTAAGGATTAACGATAAAACAATTGCCGGACTTGAATCTCCAAGAGAATTAGTACGTTGGGCATTCAATGCTGAACTGGGGAATCTTTCTCCTGTTTATGAATTTGGCAATAAGTTTGTTGTTGCTATTCTTACAGAAGTTAATGAAGAAGGTAATACTCCGTTAGATCAAATTAGAACTGAAATAGAAAACTTTGTTAAAAAGGAAAAAGCAGCAGAATTACTTTTAACAAAAGTAAAACAAGCTGCAAGTGTAAAAACTAATTTGGAAGATATTGCTAAAACACTTGATGTTAAAGTTAAATCTGCTAAAAACGTTACGTTTACTGCCTTTTCAATTCCCGGTATAGGAGTTGAGAATGAAGTTATTGCTTACGCAACAGAGACTCCAAAAGGCCAACTATCTGATGTAATTAAAGGAACCAATGGAATTTATATACTTAAGGTTACTGATATAAATGAATCGGAACCAATTGAAACAAGCGTAGAACAAAAAAAGCTTATTCAATCGTATATCGCAAGAGTTGATTACCAAACATATGAAACCTTAAAAGAAAAAGCCGACGTTGTTGATAAACGTTATAAATTTTATTAACAAAGCACCAAACAAAATTGTAAAAAAGCCTCCATATTTTGGGGGCTTTTTTTTTGTTTTTTATAATAATTATCAGGAACTCTTTTTATAGCTTCTAAAATAATTTATTTAAACCTAACAGGCTTTAAAAACCTGTTAGGTTTGGATTTAATTAAATTGAAATTATATGAAACTGAAAACAGTTTAAAAACAAGAATACTTGAATGCTTTTTAAAAAAACATTACTTTGACAAACAA
>JAADFW010000128.1 GCA_013152655.1 Chlorobiota bacterium | reverse complement strand
CTGCACCCGGTTATCCCTCACAACCCGACCACACGGAAAAGCCAATTATTTTTGATTTGTTGAATGTAACCGAAAACACAGGAATAACACTTACTGAAAGCCTGGCAATGTATCCGGCAGCAAGTGTCTGCGGACTTTACTTCTCACACCCGGGATCTAAATATTTTAATGTTGGTAAATTGGGGAAAGATCAAGTTCTCGATTATCACCGCCGTAAAGGAATGAGCATTTCCGAAGTTGAAAAATGGCTCGGCAGCAATTTAAGTTACTGATAAAAATTTGTTTTAAGTAAAACCGGAAGATTAATAACTGCCATTTACACACCTAACTTATGTTATACAATTTTAAGGTTGAGCAGCATAAAACCATAAACTCTCTAAAACACGAATTGATTTTTTACCTGTTCATTACTAATGAACAATGTTGTTCAATACAAATGAACAAAAGAGAATTAATCGGAATATTTAATTCTATTAAGCAATGGATTCATTAAAAATAAAAACAGGTACAATTTTAACTTTTAAACAAAACGATAAAATTAATATCAAGGGAAAAAGCATACTTGTTTTACCTGTGTGGCAATGGTGCTTGCAAAAAATCGGGTAATGAAAGATTAAAAAAACATTTCTTGAATCTTTATTGATATAAAAGCATCATATGAGAAATTAAAAAAAGGAATATATGATGAGCTACTACTTTAACAAAACAGTTGAACAAAATTTTGAAGACACAATAGAAAAAGTAACTGAAGAATTGAAAAAAGAAGGCTTCGGCGTACTAACAGAGATTGACGTAAAAGCAACTTTAAAGAAAAAACTGGATGTGGATTTCAGAAAATATCAGATTTTGGGTGCTTGTAACCCAAGTTTTGCACATAAGGCTCTACTAAGTGAAAGCAAAGTAGGCACGATGCTTCCGTGTAATGTTGTTGTCCAAGAAAATGACGAAGGAAAAGTAGAGGTGTCAGCCGTTGATCCTTTGGCATCAATGCAGGCAATAGAAAATCCGGATTTGGAGAACGTTGCAACAGAAATAAGAGCAAAATTACAGACCGTTATAAATAATTTATGAGTCGAATCTGCCAACACGTAGTCCCGCCTCCCAAAGTCCTACGGCGGGCAGGTGTTTCGGCATAGGCAGGTTTATAAAGGTATCCGTTAGCTTGCGGATACCTTTATAGAGCAGACTCATTTATAATAATTTTATTTTTAGTTTAATATAAATTAGTTTTAACAGGTTACTGATGCTTGATATTTTTAAAAAAGATAAAAGGCATATTTTGGAATTACAACAGACGTAAATATTATTCCAATTCGGGTTAAATTTATTTTTGAAATTGTATAACCCCAAGTAATTATAGGCAAACTGCAATTTTCTTCCTGTAAAGTTGATCAGGAATTCTTTTGAAAAAAACCTACTGTTATAAATGGTAAAAGGAACATCCCCCAGTGACCATTTTAAATAGCCCTCATCTTTCAGGGTCCGGAAGATTGAAAATATCATTGCTTCCATTACTCCCCTGGGTGCATTCATTTTTCTTAAAAGCAAATCTGTGCGAATATTTCCGTTACCTATATCAGCAATCAGTATTCCACCCAGCCAATTATCTGTTTTGTCAGAAAGAACAAAAAGCCTTGTGTTGGGAAGAAAAACATCATTAAAAAAATATTTGAGCTGCGGCTCTCTACCATGTACACAAACTTTTTTAAATGCCTCTAACAGTTCCTTGTTTTTTTTGCTGTATGCTTTTTCCTCAAAATTTCCTTTTTTATAACCTGACTTTATCAATTCTTTTAAAGATGCCTTATTAAAATGGTCTGTTTTTAAATTCAGAACAGCTTCTTGAGCAACTTTAAAGATTTTAAAATTTATTTCTTTAAAATATTTTGCAAAAGTTGAATTGCATCCGCTAATAAAAATCAACTGCTTTTTTGGATAAAATTTCTTGCTATTAATTATATCTGATTGTTTAAAATAGAATTGTGGATTATTTATCCATAATATTGGGTTCCTTTTTGATAGAAATTTTCTATTTACTAATATTTCATAAAAAAAATGGTTGTTCAAAATAGTGTTATTATAATGTTAAATAAAAGATGTAATAATAAGGATATTTGATATAAAATCAATTTATGACTAAAGAGTCAATTATAATATTATTTAAAAGAAAAAAACCCAATAATAATTGGGTTTTTTTATAAAACTGTTTTTTTAATTAATCGTCTTCGTTACCATCTTTATTATCGTCTTCATAGACCTTCATAGATTTTCTTATATTATTATTTATCAAAGAAAGGTTGTTTGGATCACTAGGATCAATCAATTTTCCTGATGAATCTTTAAACCAACCGTTAGAATTGAAATCTAAAGTTATATTCAAGGTTGTTGTGTTTGCTGTAACAATTAGACTTTTTGTTAGGTTGATATCGACCTCAGCTTCTACTTGAGACTTAAAATTAAAATCAGTTACCGTACCGTTATTATAAGATTTACCGTCAACAAGCACACTATATTTTGCACCGGATAAAAAATCTGCAAATTTGGGTTGTTCACTTGCCGGTAATGCGTTTACTTCTGTTTGACTAACTTTATGAATCTCAAACTTTACTTTGTTATATGTACCTGCCGGTAAATTAGCTACGGCTATTTGTTGAAGTGCACTGCTTAAATTTAAATCGACAACCGTTGGTCTATGCTTGTCGTTTTCATTTTTATTATCTTTATTTTCTACGTCTGTGTCCATGTTATAATCTTTGTTTTCAGAATCCGAACCAAGTTTTAGATCTCTTAAAACAAATCGTGCCCTTGTTATTACAATGGAATCTACTGCTTGGATACCATTTGTTTTTGGTAAAGTAGTGGTATTTGAAAATTTTATAGATAGCGATACATTTGGTGCTGCCGTCCCGTTTGGTGATAATGCACCGGATACAGGGTTATTATTATTGCTGCATCCGCTTAATAATGTAAAAGATAATACGAACAAAGCCATTCCACCCATTATGTTACGTAACATAGTTTTCTCCTTTTTTAAATATTATTTAATTGACTTTTTTTGTTTAACACAATAGTGTCTTTTGTTCTATAAAAGTGACAATTGAAATATATCAGCAGACAATTTTTAGCTTAATATCGCTTGTTTTACTTTTATTCAGCTATATGTTTAATAAATTTATTTTTAAATAAATGAGTCTGCTCTAAAAAGCTATGTTTAACAAAATTATGTTTTGTTTTTATTCAAAAATTTTAACCCGGTTTACTCATAATTAACCTTTTTAGACCTGCCTATGCCGAAACGCCTGTCCGCCGTAGGACTTTGGGAGGCGGGACTTCGTGCAGGCAGGTTCGACTCATAAATACAAGTATGGAAAAAATTATTTTTGTTTATAATGCGGATAGCGGTCTTTTTAATTCACTAACCGATACGGCTCACAAATTGCTTTCACCCGGCACTTATAGTTGTAATTTGTGTGCAATTACTTTCGGTTCATTCGGAATGAAAAAAGATTGGAAAGAATTTCTGAAAAGTATTAATCTACCGTTGGAATTTCTTCATAGAAATGAATTAAAAAAGATATACGGAATATCGAACATAAACTTGCCTGCAATTTTAATAAAAGAAGAAAACGAACCTAAATTGTGGATAAATTCCGAATCGATAAATTTGTGCAAAAGCATTAATGATTTAAAACAATTAATCACAAGTAAGTTACAAATTGAAAAATTATAGAACTGAATTTCGTTTATCTTTATAAGAATATTTTCATAAATTCATATCTATATTTCAAACATATTATTCAATTGTATGAACAAAGAAAATAATAGACCCAAATGGGATGAATACTTTTTAAAACTTGCAATGCTTGCATCCGAAAGGTCAACTTGTCCACGGATGCACTGCGGATGTGTTTTGGTAAAAGACAGGTTTGTACTTGCAACAGGTTACAACGGCTCACTTCCTCATCAACCTCATTGTGATGAAGCCGGTTGTTTAATTGTTGATAACCATTGCGTAAGAACTAATCACGCAGAAATAAACGCTTTGGTACAGGCAGCTATTCATGGGGGAGCAATAAAAGGAGCTACAGCGTATATAACAAATATGTCGTGTACAACATGCTCAAAAGCGCTTATAACAGCGGGTATAAAAAGGGTGGTTGTTTTTTCCGATTTTCACGACACGCTTGCAACAAAATTTTACAACGATTCCGGCGTTAAAATAACTAAACTGGAAATGCCTGACAGAGAGATAAAATATAATTTAAAAGACTATTCATCGGCTAAGAAGACAGAAAAATCGAAGTAAATAAAAATTCATTCTTTAAAAAATTTATTGTTATTTCTAAATAGTGACTTGTTGGTCATTATAAATTATTCAACATAAACAACGGTACCGTAAACGAGAATTTCAGCAGCACTTGTCATTATGTAACTTGTTGAAAAT
>JAADFW010000127.1 GCA_013152655.1 Chlorobiota bacterium | reverse complement strand
TAACACCTGGTGAATAATTCAGGTTGACAATCAAATACATCTTGATTCAGAGATTATTTTGTATGGTTCTCAAGCTAGGGGTGATTCAAATGAATATTCAGCTTTGTTATTGGATTCTGATTTACATTCTACAACCCATACAGGTTTTAAAAGGAAATTTTCCGAGTGTTTTATTAAATCATGCAAGATTGACAAGAAATTTGGGAAATTGTACTCACAACTGTTGTCTTGGAGACAATAGGGAGATTATGCAAACCTATTTGATATTGAAAAGGAGAAAGTTGATCCATATTTTTAATCAGTAAAAAAATTAATTGATTTAATCGAAAAGATTCTGGATTATTCACCAGGTGTTAATACGCAATAAATTCAAGTGGGTTGAAAGTGCAATTTGAAACGGAATAGTATTAAATTTACTGCTTTGTTGTTTCAAAACAATAAAAAAACCTCAATAATTTTCAATGCCATTTCAGGCTGTTCAAAAAAAACTTCTTAATATTGCTAATCTAATAAAAGTACAAATACTTAAATTGCACAAATGATTAATTTCTGATAGCATTAATATTTTTATACTATAAATTTAAAAATTAGTGATATGACAAATAAACTGGACAAAAGTAAATATTATATACATTTAATTATAGTAGCAATATTTCTTTTTATATCATATATCTATTGTTCTCCTCAGTTAGAGGGCAAAAAACTAAGAACGCAAGATGGTATTAACTATGAAGGTATGGCTAAAGAAGCAAAAGATTTTCATAAAAAAACAGGTGATTATGCTTTGTGGACTAATTCTATGTTTGGAGGAATGCCAACCTATTTAATTTCATTGCCTCATCCAGAAAACTTATTTAAAGCAGTTGTAAACTTTTATAGTACTATTATAAAAAGGCCTGCAATATTTATTTTTCTATATTTAATAGGGTTTTATTTAACATTGCTAATGTTTGGTGTTAATCCCTGGTTAAGCATGATAGGGGCAATTGGATTTGCATTTTCATCATATTTCTTTATCATTTTAGGAGCCGGACATTATTCCAAAGCATTAGCCATTGCATATATGTCGCCAACAATAGCAAGTATTTATTATGCATATGAGAAAAAACATATTTGGGGTTCAATTCTGTTTGGAGTTTTCTTTTCTATTGAATTGTTAATGGGGCACTTCCAAATAACTTATTATGCATTGTTAGTTATTTTATTATATGTGTTATTTAAATTAATAAATGATATTAAAGAAAAACAACTTAAAGAATTTACCAGGACAACCGGTTATGTTTTTATAGCTGCATTATTAGCCGTAGGAAGTAATTTTTCGTCACTTTATTTAACTTACGATTATGGTAAAGACTCCATGAGGGGAAAGTCTGAACTATCACACGATAAAGATAATAAGACAGGGGGCTTAGACAAAGATTATGCTACTGCCTGGAGTTATGGAGTGGATGAAACATTAACATTATTAATTCCTGATTTTAAAGGAGGTTCTTCAGGAGGAGCGTTGTCAAAAAAATCTGCTGTTTATAAATTATTTGAAAGAAGTCAGGGAAAATCATATGCACAAAAGATTATAAAACAAATGCCTTTATATTGGGGAACACAACCATTTACTTCAGGCCCGGTATATCTTGGAAGTATTATTCTTTTCATTTTTGTATTAGGTTTATTTATTATAAAAGGTAGATTAAAATGGTGGATTTTAACTGCGACAATTCTTGCATTATTATTGGCTTGGGGAAAAAACTTCATGTTTTTTACTAATTTATTTCTTGATTATTTTCCCGGATACAATAAGTTTAGAACAGTTTCAATGATTCTTGTAGTGGTTGAATTTACAGTCCCGTTATTGGCCTTTATATCATTACAAAAAATTCTAAATAGTGAAATAGAGAAAAAGGTTTTGTTTAAATATATTAAATATTCCTTTTTTATTGTAGGAGGAATAAGCTTGTTTTTTGCTCTTTTCCCGGGAATGTTTTTTGACTTTAAAGCACCATCCGATCAGAATTACATAAATCAGGGAGGACAAATGTTTGTTGATGCATTAAAACAAGACAGGTTGTCTCTTTTACAAATGGATTCGTTCAGGTCGTTGGCTTTTGTTACTATTAGCGGAATAATTCTACTTGCATTTATTTATAACAAGATAAACAAAACTACAGCTATTGTACTGTTAGGTGTTTTTATACTTTTTGATATGTGGCCTGTTGATAAAAGATATTTCAATAACGATAATTTTGTTTCAAAACGAAAAGCTGATGTTCCTTATGTTCCTACAAATGCCGACAAGTTAATATTGAAGGATACTGACCCCGATTTTAGGGTTCTTAATTTAATCGTAAATACTTTTAACGATGCAAGTACTTCTTATTTTCATAAATCAATAGGGGGTTATCATGGTGCAAAAATGAAGCGATATCAGGAATTAATTGACTATCATATTAGTAAACAAAATATGAAAGTACTGAATATGCTCAACACCAAATATTTTATTTTGCCGGGTGATAATAATCAGCCCCAAGTACAAATAAATATGGCTGCATTAGGCAATGCATGGTTTGTAAATAATTATAAACTGGTTGAAAATGCCGATGAAGAAATACAATCATTATATGATTTTGAACCTGCAAAAACAGCAATTGTTGATAAGCGGTTCAAAGACTATTTCAAAGATTTTAACCCAATTCCTGATTCAACTGCGACTATACAATTAATTAAATATTCGCCTAACGAATTGAATTATAAAACAAAAAATGTATCTGAACAATTAGCAGTGTTTTCTGAAATTTATTATAGTAAAGGCTGGAAAGCATACATTGACGGTAATTTAACACCTCATATCAGAGTTAATTATGTTTTAAGAGCTTTACGAATTCCTGCCGGAGAACATGAAATCACATTTAAATTTCAGCCCAAAGCTTACAAAATAGGAAATGTTGTTTCGTTAATTTCATCTTGGATTTTAATCATATCATTTTTGGTATATATCTTATTTTTATATTCAAAAAACAAGAAAGAAAAACGTTTGGCAAAAAACTTGTGATAAACAAATTTTAGTTTAAACTCTATTATTAGTATTTTAGTTTCAAATATTGCTTTTAAGAATTAAAAAATTATAACAAAAAAATATTAGCTATGATAAAAAAGGTGTTAGTTATTGTTACTACAATTTTGATTTGCTCAAGTATGGCTTTTACTCAATCCAGGTCCGGGTCAAACCTGGCAATAGAAGGGTTTAAATTTGAAAAAAGGATAAAAGGCCCGAAACACAAGAATAGTAAAATTATTGAAGTTATGGTTGACGACAATGATTACTATGTTGTTGTTGCCTATAAAGGCCCTAAGTCATTTCTTACTTTAATAATATATGAATTATATACCTGGAATGTTGCAGGAACATATAAATTTAAATCAAGAGCTGAATTGTATAATAGTTATTTTAGCGAAGATGGGGCGTTTTTTTATTTAAATACAGATATTTATAAGCAGATTTTTACAGAAATTAATATTAAAACCGGTGAAATGAAGATTTTAAAATGCAATGAAACTCCTAAAGGATGCAATTTTATTGAACCTCAAAAATATGTTACCAATGGATATACTATCGGGAATAATTATTATTTTATGATGGATGAAAATCGAAAAAATGACCTTAAAATATATGTAAATAAGGATATGATTTTTGCGAATTCATACCTTGAAACCGAAGAAGAAACTCCTGAAGAAACAAAAATTGATACAGTTGTTGAAGAAAAGCAGGAACCTAAAACTATTGAGGAAATTGAATTATTTATAACAGAACCGGAAATAGAAAGTTTAAAAAAAGGAGAGATAATTGAAAAACAAAATGTAAAAATTCTTTTACAGACTGACCAAAATAAAAACTTGATTGATAAAATTGAAAATAATTATAGATATGTGTTATTATCGTTAATTGATTTAAGTAAAATAAGCTTTGGAAACAGAATTGTTAAAAATCATGTAAAAGTTTATTTAAAAAATTAATTGCTTTTTTCTGATAGAATTTTGAAAGATAATATTTCATTAATATGTTTTTTTCCATAACTTTGAATGTTACAAAACTGTGTTAAGTTAATACTCACTGTGTAAAGAGATTATTAGGTATTGTTAAAAATAAATTCATTTAAATTATTAATCATGAAAAAACTTCATTTATTACTTTTTTTTATTTTAATTATAAATTTTTGTTTTTCTCAAAATGATACAATTTCAGAGAATATTTACCAAAATAACGGTAGATTAGGGATAGGGATAAATAATGCAGGTTATTTATTAGACATACGTGATGATGCAGGAGAATTTGGTGCTAATCCAAGGCAATTTATTTATTTACATAACATAAATAATTCTATACATTCAAATGTTGCAATAAATTTTAAAAGCGGAACAGAGGAAAATGTAGCAAGTGAGTATTAACTTAACACAGTT
>JAADFW010000126.1 GCA_013152655.1 Chlorobiota bacterium | reverse complement strand
GAACCTACCGGCATTAACTGTAATGCTTCAGTCCAACCTTTAATTACACCATTTACAGGAAATTGTACTGGTTCGCCCCTATCAACTGAGCTATCAAAAACAGTTCCATCAATCAGCGTTCCATGATAATGAGCTGTAATTTTATCAGTTAATTGTGGTTTTGGCCCATTACCTTCTTTTATTATTTTATATTGTAACCCGCTTTCAAGCTCAACAACACCTTCTTTTGTCTTATTTTCTTTCAAGAAAGCATTCCCGTCAGCAAGGTTTTTTTCAGCCTGTAATTTGGCATCATTTTCATGTGATGTTTGAAATTCTTTCATGAAATTATTAATCAGTCCATATGCCATATTTGGATCAAGAATTGTTTCATTTTCTTTTAATACATCAAGTAGCCCCTGAGCAATAGCTTCTGAATTAAGTACAGTATCCATTCCTCTGCCTTTAAAATCGTTTGCCATGCTTTTCCCAACATTAATACCTATACTATAGCTTACTGAGTCAATATTGTTTTTTAACTCAACTCCTTTTTTTGATTGATTTTGTGAATTACATGACAATAAGGCTAAAAAGGAAACACTTACTGTAATAGTCAATAACCTAATTTTTTTCATTTTAACGATATTAAATAAGAATTAATGAATTTCTGCATTATTTTAACTAATCTTTTTTATCATTAATCCTTATAGTTTAACATTAAAAAATGCAGAAAAGTTTATTTAATTTAAAGGAAACAAAGCTAAGGAATTTAATTTAAATGTAGTATTCTCTAAAAAAAAATCTCTTGTTATAATTCATTGCCTATTAGCATTTTTAATTCAGGTTTAGTTTTGCCTAACTGTATCAAATGCGCTTCTATGTATTTATCAAATCCATTACAGGTTATTTTTTTCGCTAATTCAAATATCTCGAGTAATAATAACCAGTTATTTTCTTTATTTTCTATTCTTTCCCATGTTTCTGTAATAAATTTTAAATCATAACTTTTTGATTCTCTAGCATCTTTAATATTTTGATAAATTGAGTGTATCCTTTTTTCTTCATCTGAAAAATTAATTTTATGTGTTTTCTCAGCAGACATTTTAAACTCAAATCCATAAGCTAAAGAATCTGCCGGGCCGGAGAAAGCAGAAATTATTTCATTTCCAATAGCCAAATCAAACGCACCCCATGAAGCATCAAATAAAATTTCATTCTTATATTGAACTGTACAATTAGCGAATGATATTAATAATAATTTCCCGTTTTTAAATGTAAATGATTTTATTGACCCTTCTACTACAATACCCGATAAATAATTAAATTTCACAATCTCTCCTGCCCTAATCCCTAATTTATTTAATTCTTCAGGTGAAGAATTTTCCAAATACTTAATCCCCTTTATTTCTCCAACAGGAGAACTAAAGCCATTTGGATGGATTGACTTATCATGGCCGGCTAATTGTTTGTTCATATAATTAAGACTTGTAGGACTATTTGTTTTTATATAAATAAGGTTACCTGCTTCATCTGAAAATGCTTTTGTGAAAATTCCCGTTATTTGTAACCCTGAACTGTAAACACAAGTAGCAATATTACTTGATTCAATTGCTTTATTTACAGCTTCCAATCCACCGGTATTTAATGCCATTGAACTACTAAATTCCAACAACACACTGGTAAGGGTTTTAAAATCAGGTGCAACAAATAACTGAGGTTGTTGTGTTGTTATATCAAATAAGTAATTTTTTGCATCAATTGTATATGGCAATTTCTTAACATTATCACTTAAACATGCCATACTCTCTCCTATTGAAGAAAGTAAGCCGGCACCATAAATTTTAGGCTTTTTTAATTCGCCTATAAGTCCATACTCTACTGTCCACCAATGCAAATTTCTTATTTGAGTCATTTCAGACATCATATTTACTTTTTTACTTAATGACTCTATCTTTTTTTCTGCCTCACTAACAGATTGTTTAGAAACTTTAGTGTCTTCTTTCAATATTGATAAATGACGAACAGCTTCATATATTTCATAATCATTTTTTGAAGAAAAAGCTTTATGTCCAATTTCACCAAACAGTTTTAAATAAGTTGCATACTCTTCATTTGCAATAATTGGTGCATGTCCGGCAGCTTCATGTATAATATCAGGAGCAGGAGTATATTCAATATTGTTAATTTGCCGGATATCAGCAGCAATTACCAAAATATTATGTGCCTGAAATTCCATAAAAGCTGCCGGAGGAATAAAACCATCAACACATACAGCAGCCCACCCAATTTCAACTAAAATATCATTCATCTCTTCAATTCTGGGGATACGTTCAGTATTTATACCGGTTTTTTGTAATCCCTGAATATAAGATGAATGGGCAACATTTTTTAAATACTTTATGTTCTGATGCATTACATAACGCCAAACTGCATGATCTTGAGCTGTATAATTGCTGTAATTTTGATTAACAATAAATGTTTTTAAATGATTTGGTATTTTATCAATTATTGGATTAATCATATCGTCTTTACAACAAATTAAAAAAGTTAGTTTTCTAATTTATTAAAATCTAATGCTTAACCTCTTAAAATGATTACTTTTTAACGTTATTCTAACAATAATTTTATTGTCTTCAGATATAATAATTTATGAGAATTAATCGGGAAAATTTTTCCTTCCTGTTCAGGAAAAAGCTTATGAGCAAAGCACACTATATTTTCAAAGTTAATTTAAATCATACTTCAATTGTGCATATTTACACCATATGAAAAATAACAAAAGAGGTTGCCAAAAATACATATCATTTTTACACAACCTCTTTAATAAATTGCAACTAATAAGTTATTCTAAAAATAAAAATTCAGTTTTTTTATTCGTCCTCAACAATAACTATTTTCTCAATTTTGTCGCCTTGCTGAATTTTATCAATAACCTCAAGGCCTTCAAACACTTTCCCAAATACAGTATGAACCCGGTCTAAGTGTTTTGTGTTTTCTCTGCTATGACATATAAAAAACTGGGAGCCACCTGTATCTCTGCCAGCATGAGCCATTGAAAGAACCCCTCGGTCGTGGTATTGATTATCTCCATCTAATTCACATTTAATTGAATAACCAGGCCCTCCCATTCCTGTTCCTTCCGGACAGCCTCCTTGAATAACAAATTGCGGAATTACACGATGAAAATTCAAGCCATCATAAAATCCTTTTTTCGACAATTTCTTGAAATTCTCAACAGTTCCGGGGGCATCTTTTTCAAAAAATTTTACTTTCATTAAACCTTTTGCGGTATAAATTTCTGCTATTTCCATATTAAATTTTTAAATTAAAATTAAAATATACCCTATTATTAAGTTAATAATAAAAGGGAATTTACTTATACTATTCAGATATTAAAATTTTGTACCTACTTAATTATACAATAATTTATAAAAGCTAAAATAGTTATGTTTTATATAATTAAATAGTTTTTATTATTCTTTATATTTGTACTTCCTTTTGCCACAAAAATATGAATAAAAAACTTCTCATCATATTCCTTATTTTTTCACCATTTTTTGCAACAGGCCAAAAATGCTTTTACGAAAAAGATATTGTTGACGAAACCAGTCAATTATTAGTTCGCAGGACGGAACCGGTTGTTTTATGTAAAATAAACGGACATCCATTTTATTTTAAATCTCAACAAATTGGTGATAGAAAGTATTTAAAATTACGTTACTTCAAATACAATAGTTTTTCAATTATTGAAGGCTCTAAGTTTATTTTCTACTTTAATAATGGGAATAAGTTAATGATTGATCCTTTAGAAATAAAGAAAAAGAATCCACAAAATAAAAATGGATTTACTACTATATCAAGCATGTTAATTTACCAATTAAGTGAGGAAGACTTTAATTTGTTACTTAACAATCCGGTAGTTGAAATTGGTGTTTATAGTAATACAGGTATTACTAAAAAAGAAATAAAGCCAAAAAATCAGCATGAAATACAGAATTTATTAAAATGCATTCAATAAATATTATTAATAACAAATAAAACCAAAACCATGCAAAACAAAATTCTTGACGTAGTTAAACCCGGCGTTGCTTATGGTGATGACCTACAAAAAATATTTGAAATTGCTAAAGCCAACAACTTTGCTATTCCGGCTGTTAACATAACCAGTAGCAGTACGGTTAATGCTGCATTAGAAGCTGCAAAAATTGCAAATTCACCTATAATGATACAACTATCGAATGGCGGAGCTCATTTTTATGCCGGAAAATCAATTTCTAACGACAATCAGGTTGCAGCTGTAAATGGAGCTATTGCCTGTGCTTATCATATTCATCATTTAGCAGAATTATATGGAGTTGTTGTTATTTTACATACTGATCATGCTGCAAAAAAATTGCTGCCATGGATTGACGGGCTATTAGATGCCGGGGAAAAGTATTATAAAGCAAATGGGAAACCATTATTTAGTTCGCATATGCTTGATCTTTCAATCGAACCTCTAACCGAAAATATTG
>JAADFW010000125.1 GCA_013152655.1 Chlorobiota bacterium | reverse complement strand
ACAAGGAAATTATTTAGTGTTTGTTATTGGTAATAAGGCTATTTTATCAACAAGGTTAAGTATTGTAAAGTAATTTAGAATCTTTCTTTTTATGAATAAAACTCGTAAAATATACTCCAATCCAAGTAATGGAGAAGATTTAAAAGAAATACAAGATAAGGCAATTTAGGTATTTATGATTTAACATAAAAAATTATAGAAAATGAAGAACGTTATTATTTTAATTCTACTAATCATTTCTTTTTCCGGTTTTTCACAGGTAGGAAGCACCATTCCTGATGTTGATATAAAAACACTGGAATCTAAAACTGTTAGCACGTCAACATTTACCAATAATGGGAAACCAATTATATTGAGTTTTTGGGCAACATGGTGTAAGCCATGTGTTCGCGAATTAACTACTATTTCTGATGTTTATGAAGATTGGCAAGATGAAACAGGAGTTAAGCTTATTGCCGTTTCAATTGACAACACAAGAAGTTCATCACGTGTTGCACCTTTTGTAAACGGTAAAGGATGGGAATTTGATGTTTATCTTGATCCTAACGAAGATTTTAAAAAAGCTATGAATGTTGTTAATGTTCCACACACTTTTTTAATTGATGGCAACGGAAAGGTTATTTGGCAACATACTTCATTTGCCGAAGGAGACGAAGAAGAACTTTTTGAAAAGGTGAAAGAATTGGTGGAGTAAAGCACATAAATTTTCAACAATGAAAAATCTAATTTTTATTACCTGGTTTTTAATTTTTGGGATGTTATCCTTTTCGCAGGAAAATGAACCGGCTTATATCCATGGTAATTTTCAATTAAATTCCCAGACATATTCCGAAGATTCTGTTATTGGGGCAACGCGGGCTAATGAAATTATGTTAATGAATACTTATGCTAATTTTATTTATACCAAAGGAAATTTTTCAGCCGGAACACGCTTTGAAGGATATTTAAACAGTATGCAGGGCTTTAAACCTGTTAATGAAGGAGTAGGATTTCCATATCGTTGGGTTAAATATAATTCTGATAACCTGGAAATAACAGCAGGTAGTTATTATGAACAATTTGGCTCCGGAATGATTTTGCGCTCATACGAAGATAAAACGCTGGGATATGATAATGCGCTGGATGGAATAAGAATAAAATACCACATTGGGAGTGGTGTTTTGTTGAAAGCTGTTTATGGACGTCAGCGTCTGGCTCAACAATATGTTAATAATATTCCTCAATTAATTAACGGACGGGGAATTGTACGGGGAATAGATGGCGAATTTTCTATAAACGATATTTTTAACTCATTGTCTGAAAAAAACACACGAGTTATTGTTGGCGGTAGTTTTGTAAGCAAATACGAAAAAGATGACAACCCAATTTATAAAATTCCTGAAAATGTAGGAGCAGGGGGTGGCAGGATAAATATTTCGCATGGCGGATTTAATGTTATGGGCGAATATGTTTATAAATCAATGGATCCTTCTTCGGGGGGCACTGATAATAGCAACGGAAATGTGGGACAGAATTATATTTATAAATCGGGGCAGGGATTATTCTTAACAGCTACTTATTCAAAAAAAGGACTTGGTGTTTCTTTAATGGCCAAACAAATTGATAACATGAATTTCCGGTCGGAAAGAACAGCAAAACTAAACGACTTGAATATTAATTACATTCCGGATATAACAAAAAATGAAATATATACGCTTACTGCAATTTATCCATACGGAACACAATTAAACGGAGAAGCAGGATTTCAGGCAGAGGTGTTGTACAAGTTTAAAAAAGAATCGTTATTGGGAGGAAAGTATGGAACGCTTTTAACCATCAGTTATTCAACAATGAACAGTGTAAAAAAAAATCCGTTAACCGATAGTAGTTCATTGGTTAGTAACGACGGGACAAAAGGATATACTTCGGGGTTGTTTAAATTTGGCAATGAGCTTTTTTATGAAGATATTAATGTTGAAGTTAGCAAAAAGTTCAGTAAAAAACTGAAAGGAATTTTTATTCTACAAAGCCTGAAATATAATAATTCAATTATACATGGTACTGGTGAATTTGACGGAACAAATGGGTTAACCACTATACATGGTGCTGATGAATTTGACGGCACAATTCATGGATTAGCCGCAGTAGCAGATGTTTCATATAAATTTGCAAAGCGAAAAACATTAAGAACAGAATTGCAACATTTTAATTCAAAAGATTATTTAGGTAACTGGACAATGGTTTTATTTGAATATTCCATTCCACACTGGTTTTTTACAGCAGTTGATCAAATAAATAATAGTATTCACTATTATAACTTTTCAACTTCTTATGTAAAAGGTGGAAACAGGATTGAAATAGGATACGGGAAACAACGTGAAGGAATTGTTTGTACCGGAGGTGTTTGCAGAAGAATTCCTGCATCGTACGGATTTTCTGTTTCAATAACAAGTAGTTTTTAAAAATAGAATTTTAAAATATACAATGAAAAAAATAATACTAATTGGAATTATAAGCCTCTTTTTTGCTGTTTCGTGTGAGCAGGTTGAAGAACCGTATATTGAAGGGAATCCTTTTACAGGGGTTTATGATTCTGACTTACCGATAAAAAAAATACTAATTGAAGATTTTACAGGAATAAATTGCCCCAATTGCCCCAGAGCCGATGAGGAAATCAAAAAACTGAAAGAACGATATGGCGGCCACATTGTTGCTATTGCCATCCATGCCGGATGGTTTGCCACACCTTATGGCGAAGACCCCGATTATCGTACTGATGTGGGCTTTGAACTTGGGGGAGATGGAATTACTTTGGGGTATTTCCACGTTCAGGAACAACCCATAGGTTTGATTAACAGAAAACAGTATGATGGCGAATCTAAGGTTGAATATCAATCGTGGTCGAATAAAGTTGTTGAAATTCTTTCGGAAAATAAGTTTGCCGATATAGATGTAAACATTGAAAATACTTTTTTCGAAGAAAAAGATTCTTTAAACACATCGGTATTTGTTAAAGGAATAACTGATGTTAATGCAAAACTTAGCCTGTCGGTTTATTTAATTGAAAACAAAATTATAAGTAAACAAAACAACGGTTCGGAAGTAACTTCTGATTATGAGCATAATCATGTTTTACGTGCCGGGATAAACGGAACGTGGGGAGATGAGATAAGTACAGAAATTCCATTCAAAAAAGGGAAAGAAGTTGAAAAAAAGTTTAGTTTTACACTTAACAATACCTGGGTTGCTGATAATTGTGAGGTTGTAGCATTTGTTTATAATAGCGACACAAAAGAGGCAATTCAAGCTGAAGTAAAACATGTAGTAAGTGAATAAAAAATGAAAAAATCGATTATTCTTATTCTTATATTCTCCGGACTATTATCTTTTTCACAAGAATTTTCAGGAGGAATGTTTGGTGGATTTACCGCATCACAAGTTGATGGCGATGGCTATGGAGGATATAATAAACCGGGAGCAATTTTAGGTGCTTTTGTAAGCAGGAAAATAAATTCTGATTGGAATTGGCAAATGGAATTGCTTTATGCACAACGTGGCAGCAAGAAAAATATGCAACCGCAAAAAGGGGATTATATATTTTATAAAATGCATCTTGAATACCTTGAAATCCCGCTGGTCTTAACTTATTCATATTCAAGCAGCTTTTCGTTTGAAGGTGGCTTTAGCGTTGGCCGGCTGGTTCGTTGGTATGAAGAAAACGAAAGAGAAATATTTTATTCTAACCCCTTTTATAAGTATGCCATTAGTTCAATAATTGGTGTTAGGTACACATTAACTGACAAAATTAAAATAGGTTTACGAGAAACGTATTCCTTGCGGCCTATCCGCGGGTATTCAAACGGAGGGCGTTGGTGGTATAAAATAGGCCAATTCAGCAACTCGTTGAGTTTTGTTGTTTATTATGAAATTTAACCGGAATTTTCAGTTCAGGACATTATCCTAAAAAATGTTAACCATAAGTTTCGTACTATACTTTTACCAGTATCTTACTCACTTCAAAATTGTTATTTCTCAAAACAATAAAATAAATACCTTTTTTTAGTGTACTAATATCAATGCTTTCATCGCTTATTGAGACTTTACCTGTTTTAATTACTTTGGCATTACAATCAATAATCTTATAATCAGCATTTAACAATAAGTCAGTTGGATTACTCAAAACACGAAATGTTGTTTTTACCGGATTAGGTGAAATAATAATTTTATTTATGCTCAACTGCTTATGTTCTGCAGAATTTGTTCCAGTATATACAGAATATAAATAATATGGATTGTAAACATATTGCATACTGCTAATTGTATAAGTATTGTAAACAACACGCCAAACATTATCTCTCGATGTGGCTTCAAGCATATTCATTGTGCCATTCTCGTTCCACGAATGAAACAATCTTACATGCCCGCTTTTATTTGCTATATCTCCCGGCTTTAAATCCAGCCAACTGCTATACTCAACAGTTATATGATAAAATTCTCTTGTATCGTATTTCCATTTTGTATTCCAGGCTTGAGAAACAAATCCTGAGCAATCTACGCCTTCAGCACAATTCATAGACCCAATATTGGTACTTGTGTTTGTATTTCCTGCTGATAAGCCAAGCTCCATTCCGGCATCATATTTTTCAAGCGATGAAAACCCGTCCCACATATAAGGCATGGAACGATTGTTTCCCACCTGTACCCACGGGGCAGAATATACAAATTGATTATCACACCAATTTCCATCATAAATATTTTCTGAGGAAGCTGTCCATACATATGTTTCAAAAGCTTCAGCCCGGGCAATTATTTCTGTACGGGAAATAGGGTTAACAATACTATCCGGTGGTGATTTAATGACTGAATTATTCTCATTTTTTAAAACTGGCAATAAATGATTATTAAAATGATAAGTGTTGCTTAATTCTTCTTTCGTGAATATTTCTTTTTTAACATTAGAATTTAAACTAAGACAATATACTGTTGCCTTGCTTGGTGAAGTTGAATAATAATACATAGAATCTCCTAAGACTGAAATATCCTGACGGACAGATAAATAATATTCATTTAGTAAAATAGTATTATCCAATTTTTCAAAATGGTTATTTTTAATATCTATTGCAATAATTTCTCTTTCGGCAATAAGTGGTTTTTCTTGTTTTATATATTCAACATCAAGATAAAGATTTGACTTATTGCCACCAATTATTTTTAATGATGCTAATTCTTTATCAGTATTAAAATTAAAAGACTTTATCTCCAAATTGCTTTCTATAAAAACTATTCTCGCCATGTTATAACTCTGTTTAATTGCTTTTACAAAAATGTTGGGATACAAAGGTATTCCTGAAAACTTTACAAACTTATCACCTGCGTACAAATAGCTGTTCTGATTGGAAGAAACAAAGAAGATATTGCCTCCAACTTCTGTAACTTTTTCTACTACTTTCAGGCTTGAAGGCAGCTTTATTGTTTTTATCAGTTCCCCATTGCTTTTATGAATAGCACATTCATACAAGCCAAAAACAAAGTAATTATCTGCAATAAAATTAAGTCCTAACGATGGTGTTATTCCGGATTTAAAGCTCATTTCTTTTTTATCATTATTAAAAACTGATATTTCGTTTTCAGATTCGTTCAAAAATGCTGTTCTGTCTTTATCAATTTTACAAAAAGAAGTCGATCCATAATTTCCTTCATAGGATTGTTTATGTGTCAAATTAGTTTGAAGATTCCATGAAAGGCTTAATGTTTTTTCGCCTTTAAAATATTTTTTTGTTTTATCAAAAGATTGAGCACTTGATGTTGAACTCAAAATTATTAGTGCAATCAGGCTAAAAATTATTTTCATTAAATTGTAGGTATTTAAAAAGTTCAAAAAGACAGCATTTTATTCTTAACTAATTCATTATCATATAAAAATAATATTGTAAATAAAAATACTGAAAAATTTGGGTATGACTAAAAAAAAGAAGAATCCGGAATAATTTAGAAAGATTATATGTGAATATTTTTTAGTCTTGAAAACAGGTTTTTATTGTTGTAAATTTAGTTTCGTTTATTTTGTCAAATTAGTTTTATCCGTTGAAATACAATAATTCATATTATTTTTCTTTAATTTTCTTAATCGCAATAAACAGTTGGTGTTTTAGCGGATATTCACAAAACTTCACACAAACAATAAAAGGAACTGTTTACGATAAAAACACCGAATTGCCTCTGCCCGGAGTTACCATAATTCTGACAGGCACAAATCCTTTAATAGGTACTATTAGTGACAATAACGGGAGTTATAGCATAAAAAACCTTCCTGTTAGCAGATATAATATTCAGGCAAGTTTTATTGGATATGAAGTTTTTAATCGTGAAAATATAATGCTTTCCTCGGCAAGGGAAATGGTGATTAATATTTTTATGGAAGAAAAAGTTTACAATGCAAAAGAAGTAATAGTTAAAGCGTATAAAAACAAGGCATTGCCAATAAATGCGATTGCCACGGTAAGTGCACGTTCATTTACAGTTGAGGAAACAAATCGTTATGCGGGAAGCTTTGGCGACCCTGCACGAATGGCTTCTAATTATGCCGGAGTTGTTTCAATGAGCACAGAAAGAAACGACATTGTTATTCGTGGCAATTCACCTATTGGCTTATTGTGGAAATTAGACGGAGTTGAAATTCCAAATCCGAATCATTTTGGAGTTATGGGAACAACCGGAGGGCCAATAACTATTTTGAATTATAATTTTTTGTCACAGTCTGATTTTTTTACGGGTGCATTTCCGGCTGAATATAGTAATGCCTTATCGGGCGTTTTTGATTTAAATATGAGAACAGGAAACAAAGACAGGCATGAGTATTGGGCACAAATGGGCTGGAATGGTTTTGAGGTTGGGGCAGAAGGCCCGATATGGAAAAGCAAACAAGCAACCTATATTGCCGACATCAGATATTCTATGTTTGAAGTAGCAAGTAAATTGGGTTTAGATTTTTATACGCCAATATATAGTGATTTTACTTTTAAACTTGATTTCCCGTCACAAAAAAACAGTAAAACAGAAGTTTTTGCAATAGGGGGGAAAAGCTTAATGAAATTGTGGGATTCTTATAATGATTCAACAGAATGGACATATTCAAATGCAGGGGAAGATATTACTTTTGGTAGCGGTTTTGCCTGTTTTTCTGTTTCAAACACTAAATTTTTTAATAAAAAAACAAGGTTAAAAACCAATTTATCAATTATTTATTCAGAAAATACTTCAAAAAACGATACTTTTTATCTTACCCCGGAAATTAAAGTGTTGCAATATGGTGAAAAATCAAAGGAATTAAAATATTCACTTTCAGGCAAACTAAAATTTAATGTTAGCAAAAAAAACTATTTTGAAACAGGATATTACCTTGATGTTTTTGATTTAAGCTTAAAAGATAGTGTTTATAGAAATGGTGGATTTCAAAAACTTTCAAATACGGCAGGCACAATGACCATGTATCGGCATTATTTGCAAATGAAACATAAATTTAATGCTGTTTTATCTTTTAATTTTGGAGTTAATGTACAGTATTTGTTTTTTAATCAGAGTTTTTCAGCCGAACCGCGAATGGGTTTTATCTGGAAAATAAGCAATACACATTCATTAAGTTTAGCAACCGGGCTATATAGCCAAATGCAACCGCGGACGGTTTATTTTTACCAAACACAAATTGGTGTAAATCAATATATAGAAACAAACCGCAACCTTGACTTTTCAAAAAGCATTCACGTTGTTTTGGGGTACGACTATTTTATTAATGAAGATACCAGGCTAAAAGCAGAATCATACTTTCAATATTTGTATAATATCCCTGTAAAAAAAGAAGGCTTTCCTGAATATTCATTAATAAATGCCGGAGGCGATTATTGGGTTGGGCGGCAAGATAGTTTAGTAAATAAAGGAACCGGTAAAAATATAGGAATAGATATAACTGTTGAGCGATTTTTCAAAAACAACTTTTACTATTTGTTAACCATGTCTTTGTTCAATTCTAATTATAAAGGCAGCGATGGAATTGTTAGAAATACCACATTTAATCAAAACTTTTTAGTAAACATATTGGGAGGATACGAGCTTATTGTAAAAGACAAAAATTTTGTAACATTTAATATAAAAAATGTTTTTTCAGGCGGAAAACGTTATGTTCCAATTGATTTAGTTGCATCAAGTATTGCCGGTGAAACTGTTTATGATTGGAGTAATGCATATGAAAAACGCTATAATAATTTTTTCAGAACCGATATAAGAATTGGGTATAAAATTAACAGGAGAAAAGCAAGTTATGAAATAGCTACTGACTTGCAGAATATTACAAATTCAAAACAACCATTTTTAAAAACGTACGATCCAACAACAAACAAAGTTAAAAGCAAACTTCAGTTTGGGTTTTTACCTATGTTGACTATAAAGGTGGAGTTTTAGCAGGATAAAAGATAACTATTTCTTTATTTCGAAAATATCCTGAAATTTGTTTTTAATTAAAATCCGAATAAACAAAAACAAACCAATTAAAACAAAAGGAATACTTAACCATTGTCCCATATTTAATTTCATTCCCTGTTCAAAAGCAACCTGATTTTCTTTAAAAAACTCGATAATAAACCGGGCGGCAAAAACATCAATTAAAAACAGGCTAAACAGAACACCATTATATTCAGACACTTTGGTTTTTAAATAAAAGAAATACAATCCAACAAAAATCAACAGGTAAACAAGTGCTTCATAAATTTGTGTTGGATGCCGGGGGTCCATTTTTGAGACAGGAAAACCTTGCGGATATTCGCGCATAAATTTAAAAGCCCAAGGAACATGAGTGATATGTCCATAAATTTCCGAATTCATTAAATTTCCGGTTCTGATAAAAAAGCCTGATAAAGCAACCACAATTACAATTCGGTCAAGAATCCATAAGTAGGGTTTTTTAATTTTCCGTGCATATAAATACAGGGCAAGTAAAATACCCAAAGCCGCACCATGGCTGGCTAATCCGCCATGCCATATTTTGAGTATTTCCATAGGGTTTTGTAGAAAATATTTTGGCTCATAAAAAAACACATGCCCTAACCGGGCACCTATAACGGTTCCCAGGAACATATATACAGTTAACTTTTCAAGCCAGTCAAGGTGTATATTTTCAAGATTGTATATTTTCTTAAAAATAATATACCCTAAATAAAACGACAGGGCAAATAGTAAACCATACCACCGAATGGTTAGCGGGCCTAAATGAAAAATATCCGGATTTACGTTCCAATTAATAAAAGCTAACATAAAAACAAGTTTTATAATAAAACCACAAAGTTAAAAGAATAAAATGTAAAAAATATATAGAGGAGTGTTTATTCCTGTATTGAAAAAATTTAGGTTTTTAAAGCAGTAAAAACTGTTGAGACACCATGATTCGACATAATTTTTTTCTTCTCAATACTTATATTATTGAAACCGGCTTTTTCTAAAAGTAAGCTAAACTCGTTTATGGAATACCATCGCAATTTAAGAGCTGAAATTATAGTATTAGTAAGCATATTGTTGCTCAAAAGATCGTATCGAGCCGTAACGGTTTGTACCTGGTTAGCCAAATCAAAACTATTGGCAGTACTTACCATTAATTTTTCATTTTTAAATGAAGCATTTCTTCCTAATTTCCAAACTTCATCATTATTAGAAATTATTTCTTCCCACGGAATAAAAAGGTCTAAAACCAAACGTCCTCCTTTGTTAAGGCTTTGATAAATCTTTGAAAGGGTTAAGGTAGCATAATCAAACTTATGAATTAACTGAAATGACCCGCCGGCAATAAAAATAAGGTTATACTTTCTTTTTAAATAAAGTTCTTCAATTTTTTGATGATAAAGGATATTTTTTAACCCCTCTTTTTTAAGTTTTTCTTTACATATCTGAAGCATATCTTCTGATGAATCAAGCCCGTCAATATCAGCCTTGTTTTTTAAGGCATCAATTAAGTGTCTTCCTGTTCCGCAAGCTAATTCAAGTATTGGCCCATCTGTTTTTTGAATTATTTTTTTGTAATAATTAATATCGCCGGTTTCGTTTTCAAGCAGCCTGTCATACCACTCGGCAACCAAGCCGTAATAATGTTTTGAATTGTCAACTTTATTCTTCATATGCAAATATTATTATTTATTTCAAGAGTGTTTGTTTATACGCAATAATTAGTTAATAGTTTATTTATAACTTTAAATATGCAAACTCTTTTTATACATTTTTTATTTTAGTTTATATAGAAGCAAAAAAACAGCATAATTTGTTAATTGATGCCTGTTTGGCTTTGCAATTAAGGCTTACTAAAACACTTAAATTATCGAATAAATATTCTTTTAATTACTACGTTTTCATCTGATTTTATTTCAACAAGGTATGTTCCTGTTTTTATATTATTAAGCTGTAATATTACTTTCTTATTTGAAGAATTAAAATTGTAAGTGTTTATTATGGCTCCTGACAAATTATATATGGAAACCTGTTCAATAGAGCTTGGTTTATATGTTTTTATGTATAATTCATCAGAAGCAGGGTTTGGCCAAACATAAAACACGTCATTTTTATCAGGTGTAGGTATGTTTGTTATATTAACTGTTCCTTTTATTAAATTGTATTCCGGGTCAAACATAACACTAACAACTTCAAAATTAAGAGAGAAAACAAATTCTTGAGCATTTTCCGTGTTGTGAAAAATAAGGGTTGTGTCTTTGTTATTTCCAATAAATTTAAAAGGCAAATTCATTTCAAAAAAATCAACAGAAACATCTGACTGTGATTGATTTACAATTAAACTCATGTTTTTTTCTTCATCTTGTAGCCAGGTAATTGAATAGTTAGGATAGCCTTCACCGTAATACCAGTCGTTAAAAAATTCGTTTAAATTTGTATCAGCTGCCGTTTCAAAATGGTGTTGTAAGTCTTTTGTTGTGGCATAATTATTTGCCAAAAGAGGGTCGTTCAGGTAGTTTTTTAAAGCAGCAAAAAAATTATCATCTCCTAATTCAGTGCGCAACATATGTAATACCATTCCTCCTTTAACATAAGATAATCTACCGTCAAAAATTCTGTTTACACTTGTAGTATCATCGCAAAATACAGACCCGTCTGGTTGACTGGTTATATAATCAATTTGTCCTTGCTTATAATTAAGCCATGTTTCCGGAAAAAACTGTTCATACATCATTCCCGTAAGATAAGTTGCAAATCCTTCATTTAACCAAATGTCTTCCCAACTTCCACAAGTAATATAATCACCAAACCACTGATGAGCTAATTCATGTGTTGTTAGCGACAGATAAAAGTCGCCAACAAATGTCATGGTTTGATGTTCCATTCCTCCGCCCCAACCAAACTGAGCATGTCCATATTTTTCATTTGCAAAAGGGTATAAAATAAATTTTTCATTAAAAAATTGCAAAACAGGAATTAATTGTGCTGTGTTTATTTTTGCATAATCCAGGTTTTCAGGATAAACATAATTTAATATTTCAATAGAGTCTTCTCCTGATACGGGCACATAATCGGAATAGGTTACATAATTAGTAACTGCTATTGCTATTAAGTAAGCAGCAATTGAATGATTGTGTTTCCAATGATATAAAATATTGTCTCCTGTGGCTGTTTCAGAAATTAACAAGCCGTTGCTTGCCACTTTATTTGGAAACGGAGTGGTTACAAAAACATCAATAGAGTCTATTTTATCTGATAAGTTTTGTTTGCAAGGCCACCAGTCTTTTGCTCCATAGGGTTCAGACAATGTCCAAATTATCGGAGTGCTATTATGAAAATCTCGTGTAAAAGAACCAAAGCCACCTTGTGTAGGAACGCCATGATACCAAATTGTTAACGAATCAAGTTGGTTTAATGACAAAGAATTTGTTAATGAAACGGTTATAACTTCATTTTGATGGGTAAATGAGAGTTGATTTCCGTTGTTTAAAACAGAATCAACCGTTAAATTATCTGTTAAATCAAAAGTAACTTCACTAAGATTATTTTGTTTGGCCAAAAAATATGAGGTTACACTTCCACTTATATATAGCTCTGCAGGATTAACTTCCCAGTTAAACCGATGATATACTAAATCATACATATTCCCAACGGTTGATTGTTCAAACGAAAAAAGAGATTTATGATAGTCTTTTTCAAGGCCTGAAATGTATTTATCCTGAGAAATTAAATCATTATTTTGTGAAAAAACAGTTTGTGTATAAACCACAACGAATAAGAAGAATAATATTTGTTTCATAACAGGAATGTTAATTATTATGTTAATAGTTTATAAAATTACTACAAAATAAAGATGTTTTACACCTTTATACTATTTTTGAAAATGATTCTTAAAAAAAGAAGTATAATCATAATTTATAACACACTGAATTACACCAACATATTAACTGTTTAATGAAAGCTATTCCTGAAAAAATAATTAGTTTTATAAAAAAGCATCATGTGCTGACGCTTGCAACCTCGGTGAAAAACGAACCTTATTGTGCAAATTGTTTTTATGTGTATCTTAAAGAACAAAATGTATTTGTTTTTACTTCTGATTTGTCAACTAAACACATACAAGATACATTAATAAATAATTATGTTGCTGGTTCTGTAGTTCTTGAAACTTCTGTTGTTGGCAAAATACAAGGAATACAATTTAATGGTTACTTAATTCAACCGGAGGAGGAAATGTTAAAAATAGCAAATAAAGCATATATGAAAAAATATCCTTTTGCACAATTGATGAAAACCCAATTGTGGGTGTTGCACTTAACATTTATTAAATTAACAGATAATCGGTTGGGTTTTGGGAAAAAACTGATTTGGGAAACAAGCAGCAATAATTCAAACTAAACAAAAAAAATTATGATATTAGTTACAGGAGGAACCGGTTTGGTTGGTGCACACTTGTTATTTTTTCTAACGGAAAGAGATGAAAAAATCAGGGCGATTTATCGTACAGAAGAAAGTATAAAAAAAACAAAAAAAATATTTGGGTTTTATACAGAAAGAGTTCAGGAAAAAATTGATTCAATAGAATGGATAAAGGCAGACATAACTGATATTATAGCATTAACAGAAGTATTTAAAGATATAAAAACGGTTTATCATTGTGCCGCAATGGTATCTTTTGTAAAAAGAGATAAAGAAAAACTTTATAATAATAATGTAATTGGAACCACGAACATTGTAAATCTTTGTCTTGAAAATAAAGTTAAAATGCTTTGTCATGTGAGTTCTGTTGCTTCTTTACAAAAAACAAACAACACAGAGACTGTTACAGAAAGCACAGAATTTGACTTAGACAGAAAGCATTCAGGATATGCTCTTAGTAAGCATTATTCAGAAGTGGAAGTTTGGCGTGGAATAGCAGAAGGCTTAAATGCTGTTATAATAAATCCATCGGTAATTCTGGGGCCGGGAGAATGGAATAGTGGAGCAGGAGAAATTTTTAGCAAAATTGACAAAGGCATGAAATTTTATACTGAGGGAGTTACGGGTTTTGTTGATGTAAAAGATGTTTGTAAAATTATGATTATGTTGGTTGATAAAAACATTACAAATAACAGATTTATTGTTAACAGAGATAATTATTCTTATAAACATATTTTTTATGAAATTGCCCGACAGCTTGAAAAAACCCCACCAACTATTAAAGCTAATTTAGTTATAGCATCTGTAGCCTGGCGAATGGAGCTGTTAAGAAGTTTTATTACCGGGAAAAGGCCGGTAATTACTAAGGATTCAATAAAATCAGCTTTTTCAACAACACGCTATTCTAATAAAAAGATACAAGAAGAACTAAAAATTGATTTTATACCTGTTGAGCAAAGCATTAAGTTTATAGTTTCGTGTTATAAAAAAACCCGGGGTTAACCGGGCTGTATAATAGAAAAATCAGGTTAATAATGTATTGGGTTAATTATTTAGATAAAAATCCAACTAATATTGAAACACATCCGTTCTTTATGGAGCTATCCACGCCATCGCTTTCCGGAACAGTAACTTCAACTATTATTTGTTGTGTTGAATTACATTTAAAATCCCAATAATCAGCGTATTCTTGTTCAGCGTTGTCAAATATTGGGTTTCTGTCTGTGTCTAACAATTTAAACTGAACATTTCCAATTTCTTCTTCAGAACAAACAGCAATTCTATAATCCTGTCCACCATAAAATGTTAAAACTAATTCAGCAATATCTCCTTCATTTAAAATGGCACTATTTAACTGGCCATTATAAATATAAGGATCCAGTTTTGGCATGCAAACTTGTTTTGTAAAACTTTTACATTGAGAATAACCCAGAATAGGCAAAGTAGATATTAACAGATAAATACTAAATTTTATAATTAATTTCTTCATTAGTAATTAATTTGCTGTAATACTTATAATATCACAAGATATTAAAAAAAATATATTTCATACAACTTTATAATAAATTAACTTATTATAAATTGTCTTAGTTTATCATTGATAGTTTTAATTTCTTTTATTTGATCAAAGTTAACATAAATTTGAGTTTTTGAATTAATTGAGGTGACTTTATTTTCAGCATCAGTTTGTACGTCACCCTTATCTAAAACTAATTCAACTTTTGAAAAAGCTACTTTTAATTCTTCAAAAAACCCCAAAATTTCTTTTAATGATTCCTTTGACTTAAAATTAGAATTAAGCAATTTAATAATGTTGTCAACTGAATATTTTTGTTCGGCAATTCTTTCCATAATTTCCGGATTCGGATTTTCTTCGTCAAGCATATTTGTTGCAATATGAAGAGCCTCAATCCATCCACCTGTAATAATTAGTGCAGCAGTTCCTGCTCTTTCGTTTTCTTTTAGGTAAAGATCTGCATTGGTATATATGTTGGTGATAATTAATAATAAAGAATCTTTATTGTTTATATTTTCTTCTAAACGGCTTATTGTCTCAGCTCCGCCATCTTGTGGAACACCTAAGCTTTCAGAAAGCTTTCTGATAGCAGCCAAATAGTTAATTGATTCTTGTACCTGATCGTATAATCGGGTATAACTTAAATCAGCTCCATAAATTCCCAGATTCATTGCTTTACTTGTGGTAGAAGTATATTGGTCAAGCTTGTCTAATGAATTTAATAAATCAACATTATAATTTAGGTTTGCATTTTGGGTAAGTTCGGCTAATTCAACGGGAGAGGGGATGTTATAAAAGATAGTTTTTACATTTGAAATTTGTTTTTCAGTATTTTCAGGAGCAAAACCGGAACCGGGGCTATTTCCTGTTGTTTTATTATTTGCATTATTTTGATTGCCTCCACACGAAAGAAGTAAACTTATTGCAAAAATTGCGACTATTTTATTATCAAATTTTAAAAACATTTAGCTTTAAATTTATTAATTAATAGGACATTATGACAAAATTAAAAAATATTTTGACTTTTTCACTTTTTTTAGGGAGTTTTACAAAATAGGTGTAAATTAGATATTTATTAATTAATATTAAATATTAGCTTATAAATGTATGGTAAATTAAGAATTTTTCAATTCTCTAACCAAACATAAATAGCTTCACATAGTTAATCAGAATACTTGTTTAAAAAATTTAACTATAACCTAAAATCTAAAGATAAAGTTTATCTAAACACAAACCTTCTATTATAATTAGAGCTTTAAGTAATAATAATAAATAATTTTAAAATGAGAATCGGTATAATAATTGGCAGAATTGGAGGAATAGACGGTGTTGCTCTTGAAACTGAAAAATGGATTGATGTATTAAAAAAAATAGGGCATGAAATATATATTATTTCAGGACAATACCAGGAGCGCAAAATTAATACACATTACGAAACTTTAGTTCCGGAAATGTCATTTTTTTCTCCTGAAAGCTATTGGGGGCAAAAAAAAGCCTTTTTTTTCCCCGATACGAACACACAAGAATTATTAGATCACATAAACATGTACTCTGATGTAATAGCTGAAAAAATTTTAAAATGGATAAATAAAAATAAGATTGAAGTTTTATTATCAGAAAATGCTTCAGCTTTGCCATCACACCTTGAAATGGGATGGGCAATAAAAAAAGTTGTTGAGAAAACAGGATTGCCAACAATAACACACGATCATGATTTTGCCTGGGAAAGGGGTAATCGCTATGTTTCTCCACATAAAGAAATAAACGAATTTGTTGAAAAGACTTTCCCCCTTCGCGAACCAAATGTAATTAATGCAGTAATAAATTTATATGGCAAAGAAACATTAAAGCAAAAGTTTGGAATTGATGCAATTGTTGTTCCAAACGTAATGGATTTTAATGTTGAGTTTGGAAAACTAACTCCTAAAAATCAATCACTAAGAACAGATTTGGGATTAACAGAAAATGATATTTTGCTTTTTCAAATTACCCGAATTGTTCGCCGTAAAGGCATTGAAACTGCGATTAAATTAATTGAACAATTAAATGACAAAAGAATTAAATTGGTTATAACCGGAAGTAAATCTGATGATGCCGGAGCGCTTTATTTTCACGAATTAATGGAATTAATACATGAATTAAACCTTCATCAACAAATTATTTTTGCATCTCACATTATAAATAATAAAGGATTAAGGGGGAATGGCAATGAGCGCAATTATTCTTTGTCAGATGCTTATGCACATGCCCGGGCAACAACATATTTTAGCATTTACGAAGGGTTTGGCAATGCTTTTGTTGAATCGGTACTTGCTAAAAGGCCAATTTTTGTAAATAATTATAAACCGGTTTATTGGCCGGATATTGGAAGCAAAGGCTTTAAAACCGTAATGTTGGAAAACAATGAACTTACTAATGAAAAAGTTAAAGAAATGCAGGAAATTATATTTAATGAAAAATTAAACAAGGAAATTGCAGAATTTAACTATGAGTTAGGGAAAAAATATTTTTCTTATGAAACACTTACTAAAAAGTTAGAAGAAATATTAGAAAAGGTTGAAAGGTTAAAAAGATAGAGAAGAATTATTTTTTCAAAAATCGTTTTTGAAACAGAATAAATAAAGCAACTCCAATAGAAATAGAAGAATCGGCAATATTAAAAACAGGCCTGAAAAAAATAAATTGTTCTGATTTCCAAAAAGGGAACCATGAAGGAAAATGGCCTTTTATAATTGGAAAATATAGCATATCAACAACTTTGCCATGTAAAAAAGAAGAATAACCGCCACCGTCGGGAAATAAATGTGCTACCTGGTAATAACTGTCATTAAACAATATGCCATAAAATGCACTATCAATTATATTTCCCAAGGCTCCGGCAAATATTAATGCAATGCTGGCAATTATTACAAAACTTGTTTTTTCGCGTGCAAGACGAAACAAATACCAGCCAATTGCAGAAATGGCAATAATGCGAAACAGGCTTAAAATTATTTTTCCAAATTCTCCCGGAATATTAAAGCCAAATGCCATTCCGTTGTTTTCAATAAAATGAATTACAAACCAGTTTCCCAACAAATTATATTCTTGCCCGATAAACATATGTGTTTTCACCCAAATTTTTAGAAATTGGTCAAAAAATAATACAACAAAAATTAACAAAAGGGCTTTTCTGGAATTTGACATCTACCAGGATTTAAATATTTTAAATAATGAGGGAATGCTTATTTTTGTTCTTTTTTCGCATCAATGCTAAGTGTTGCATGTGGCACAGCACGTAAGCGTTCTTTTGAAATTAATTTTCCGGTCATTCGACAAATACCATAGGTTTTATTTTCTATTCTTACTAAAGCAGCTTGTAAATGTTGAATGAATTGCAATTGTCGTTGTGCCAACTTACTGTTTTCCTCTTTTGATAATACAGCCGCACCTTCTTCTAATACTTTAAAAGTTGGGGATGTATCCTGTATATCATTATCATCGCTATGAGAAAGGGTTTGTTTTAATAAATCATAATCTTTTTTAGCCTTCTCTAACTTATTCAGGATTATATCTTTAAATTCCTGAAGTTCTTCATCTGTATATCTCGTTTTATCACCCATAATTATAATTTTTAATAAAAATAACTTATTTTTTCATTGCTACAAATCAGATCTTACTAATTTTTATTAATGTTTTTATATTATTATCAATTTCTACTTGTTTTCCTTCTTTTTCATTTATGTGGTCAACTAATTCTAACGATGTTGCCAAAACTTCAGTGCAAATATAATTTTTATTATTATTTAATGCTTCATTAATTAAATCATGCTTTTGAATTGAAAGCATGATTTTGTCTATAACATCAAAACCGCTTTCTTTCCTGAAGTTTTGAATTCTGTTTATAAATTCCCGGGCAATACCCTCTTGTCGGAGTTCTTCCGTAATTGTAATATCAAGTGCTACAGTTAATTTTCCATCGTGTGCAACAAGTAGTCCGGGTATGTCTTCTGATAGTATTTCAACATCTTCTTTAAAAAGCTCTATTTTTTCTTCACCATTATTAAAGTAAAAACGCCCTTCTTTTTCAAATTGCACAATATTTTCCTGTGTCATAGCACTTATTTTTGAAGCAATAATCTTCATTGTTTTGCCATATTTAGGGCCAAGAGTTTTAAAATTCGGTTTTATTTTTTTCACTAAAACTCCAGCAGTATCGCTTATATATTCAATTTCTTTAACATTAACTTCTGACAATATTAATGATTTTACCGCCTCAATATGTTCTTGCATTTTTTTACTAAGAATAGGTATCATTATTTTGTTAAGGGGTTGTCGAACTTTTACACTAACCTTTCTGCGTAGTCCTAATACAAGAGAAGAAATATTCTGGGCAATATCCATTTTTTCTTCGAGGCTCTTATCTATTAAAGTGTCAATATGTTTTGGGAAATAGGCTATATGAACAGATTCTTGCGCATGCTTTTTGCTAACTTTGTTTAAATCGCAGTACAATTTATCCATAAAAAAAGGAGCAATTGGAGCACTTATTAGTGCAATTGTTTCCAGGCAGTTATAAAGTGTTTGATAAGCAGAAATTTTATCAGAGGAATATTCACCCCGCCAAAATCTTTTTCTACTTAACCGAACATACCAATTACTTAAGTTTTCAATTACAAAATGCTGAATTGCCCTTCCTGCTTTTGTTGGTTCGTAATTATCGTAGTGGTTTTTTACATCCTTAATTAAGGAGTTAAGCAATGAAATTATCCAACGATCAATTTCAGGCCTGTCGTTTTGAGAAATATCTTTTTCTTTATACTTAAATCCGTCAACATTTGCATATAGTGCAAAGAATGAATATGTATTATATAACGTTCCCAAGAACTTTCTTTTTACTTCATCAACACCATCAACATTGAATTTAAGATTATCCCAGGGTTGGGCATTAGTAATCATATACCATCTTAGTGGGTCTGAGCCATATTTTTCAATTACTTCAAACGGATTGACAGAATTTCCGAGACGTTTCGACATTTTTGCTCCGTTTTTATCTAAAACTAATCCGTTTGAGATAATATTTTTAAATGAAACAGAATCAAACAGCATTACGGCAATGGCATGAAGCGTGAAAAACCAACCACGTGTTTGGTCAACGCCCTCTGCAATATAATCTGCCGGGAACAGTTCTCCAAAATGTTCTTTGTTTTCAAAAGGATAGTGAAATTGCGCATAAGGCATTGCTCCTGAATCGAACCAAACATCAATCAAGTCTGTTTCGCGGAACATTTTTTCTCCTTTTGAAGAAACTAAAACCACATTATCAACATACGGCCTGTGAAGGTCGAAAACAGAATAGTTTTCTTTTGAGAAATTGTCTTTTTTAAAGGCTTTTAAAGGATTCTCTTTCATAAAGCCGGCTTTAACCGATTTTTCAATTTCTTCTTTCAGTTCTTGTACAGAACCAATGCATATTTTTTCTGAAAGATCTTTTGTAGCCCAAATTGGCAAAGGAGTTCCCCAATATCTTGACCTGGATAAATTCCAGTCAACAAGGTTTTCAAGCCACTTTCCAAAACGTCCTGAACCGGTTGATTCCGGTTTCCAATTAATGGTTTTATTTAGTTCAATCATCCGGCCTTTTAGTGCTGTGGTTTTTATAAACCATGAATCAAGCGGATAATATAAAACCGGTTTGTCTGTGCGCCAACAATGAGGGTATGAGTGAACAAGCTTTTCAATTTTGAATGCTTTATTCTGCATTTTCAGCATAACCGCAATATCTACATCAACTGTAGAATCTTTTTCTGTTAGCGATTTATCATAGCTGTTTTTTACATAACGCCCACTAAATTCACCGCAACCATCAATAAATCTTCCTTGCTTGTCAACCAACGTTAATGAACCAATTCCGTTTTGTTTGGCTATCCTAAAGTCATCGGCACCAAAACTGGGGGCAATATGTACTATTCCGGTACCTTCTTCTGTGGTAACAAAATCGCCTGTTAAGACACGAAAAGCATCACCATCGGCTGGTTGTTGGTAAGGAATTAATTGTTCATAACGAATGTTTTCCAGATCGGCTCCTAAAAATTCAGAGCATATTTTAAAAGGTATATTTTTGTATCCTTTTTTATAATCTTCCAGTTTTAAATCTTTGTTTTTATCAGGGAAATAGTTTTTATAAAGATTTTTTGCAACAATTAGAGTAACCGGAACGCCTGTATAAGGATTATAGGTACAAATTTTAACATAATGAATTGATTTTCCAACAGCCAGAGCTGTATTTGATGGAAGAGTCCATGGTGTTGTTGTCCATGCAAGAAAATACAATTCTGAATTTAAATCTTTATATAAAAATTCTGATTTCTCATTTCTGACTACTTTAAATTGAGCAACAACAGTTGTGTCTTTAACGTCACGATAACAGCCTGGCTGGTTAAGTTCGTGAGTACTTAATCCGGTTCCGGCTGCAGGCGAATAGGGTTGAATGGAATAACCTTTATATAACAATCCTTTTTCGTAAAGCTTTTTTAATAAATACCAGAGCGTTTCAATGTAACGATTGTCGTAAGTTATATACGGGTCGTCCATGTTAACCCAATAACCCATTTTCAGAGTTAAGTCTTCCCATACATCTGTATATTTCATCACCTCTTTTTTACAGGTGCTGTTATATTCTTCAACGGAAATTGTTTTACCAATGTCTTCTTTTGTAATACCAAGTGTTTTTTCAACACCTAATTCAACAGGAAGGCCATGTGTATCCCACCCGGCTTTTCTTTTTACAAGAAAACCCTGCATAGTTTGGTATCTGCAGAATATATCTTTAATAGTCCGGGCAATTACATGATGAATTCCGGGAAGCCCGTTTGCTGAAGGAGGGCCTTCATAAAACACAAAAGTTGGTTTATCTTTCCGAGTAGTAATACTCTTATGAAAAGTGTCGTCCTTTTGCCATTTTTCGAGTATTTCTTTATTTACAGCTGATAAATCCAAGCTTTTATATTCCGGAAAATTTTCACTCATTTTTTTGTTCTGTTAATTTATTTTAGAAAAGCTGACAAATATAGAGCAGAACTAGCTTATTTGCAAGTGATAAGATTCATTTTTTTTGACCAACAAACTTGAAAAACAGTAATTGTATTTTATTGTTTGTTAAAAATTTTATTATTCAATATTAATTGGCATTCTATAATCAACCGGAACGGGCAAAAAGTTAGAAAGAGCAGGCTTCCATTTGGGAGAATTAACCAATATGCGGGTAACTTCTTTAATTA
>JAADFW010000124.1 GCA_013152655.1 Chlorobiota bacterium | reverse complement strand
TAATTTTTATATTTCTTTAAAATAGCTTCTGATGCCACCCTGAAATAACAAAACGAGAGAAAGGGTGAAATAGTAAATAATACAAACAAATTTAAAGATTGAAACTTGTAAGTAAACTACTATAATTTTATGCTATAAAACACATATAAAATTTTTGGATATTCGTTTTTTTTTTTTTGAGTTTTGCGCCTTCACATAATCAACAAATTATTAATTCTTAAAAAAATCAAAAATTATGAAAAAATTATTTTTAGGAGCAGGAATAATTCTTGCCGTAATTACAATTACTTTTTTTAGTTGTAATAAAGAAGAACAACTAGCTAAACAGCAAAATGTTAATGAGCAATCATTAACAAGTTATGAATTACCTACAATACTTACTGAAGGTGTAAGTAATAAGAATGGTTTACTAAAATTCAGAGACCAGAAAACTTTTGATAAGGTTATAAAGACTCTTGAAGAAGAAAATATAAGGTGGAATACATTATTTGAAGAAAAATGGAAAGGTTTAAGTGATGAAGAGTTTGAGGATAAGGAAGAAAAAACTAATTTTAAAGAAAATTTGGTTTATGAAGAATTCGAGAATCATTTTTCTCATCATTCATTAAGAGCTAAAATTTATGAACAAGAAGAAATCTGGTTGAGTAATGAAGAACTTGATTTTGAACATGATCCAGATAATATTGCTATTATTGGTGATGAATTAAGAACTGTCTTAAATGAGGATGCTGAAATAATGATTGGTAATTCAATTTATAAAATTATTGGGGACTGGGTTATTTATGAGATTACTGATGGCAACTTTGAAACCCTTTATAAACTCAGGGATGATGATAAGACAATTTATAAAAATGTTGTTATTCATAATCAGGAAACTGAATCAAAAAGTTGTTACGCAAATAAGCATAGAACCAATTATATTAACTACAGAACAAACAGAATGGCTAAAATACGTGTAACGATTACAAATAGCACGTTTGGCCATTTTGCTAAAGCTGAAACTACATCCTATAAAAAGAAAAAAAGAAGATGGGTAAAGTATAAAACTTCAGTTAAAGCCAGAATATTTGGCCATGCCAGAGATACAGATTGCAAAATGTGTGATGATCCAAAAGATTGTGGTTTTGATCCGGGCACAGTAAGCAAAACAGCAAAATATGTTAAGGCAAAATATCCATTTGGATCCGCAGCGCGGGCACAAGACGGTGAAATTGGCTCATATCATTATGTTGATGGTTGGAGTACTGAATTTGTTTTACAATAGTAAATATGAATATAAACTTAGAACAAGGATTAGGCATAATGTCTAATCCTTCTTTTTTCTCAAAAATATTGTTAATCCTGGTATTGATTATTCTTGTTCCTTATAAGCAGGAAATAAATGCTCAACCTGTAGAAGAAAACAGCGATACAAAAAAACTAAAAGAAAGTACTACATTAGGTATTTCGCCTATTTTTACAATGGCAAGCGTTGAAAAAAATACAGGTATAGCACATTTATCCCCAAATATAGGGAAAGGCTTATTAGCCGGTTTTTATTACAACCTGAATATAAATAAAGTATCTGTGTCAACAGGTTTAAAAGTTGGAGTTTCAACCATGAAATTTTCTTTTGATTTACCGGATTACAAATATAATCTACTCTGGCACTATTCTGATTATCACTCTGAATACGCGGGTTATGTTGCATTACCTATTAAGCTTGGTTTAATTATTTATAGAAACACTCATTTTGATTTATTCACTTATTCTGAAATAAATATTAATAGCTTATTACATATAGATAGCAATGAAGATTATAGTATGGCAGATACCAATAATGAAGAAATTAAAATATTAACAACTGAATATAAATCAACCATTAAACCTAAAATGGGGGTGGAGATAGGATTTGGGATAAAAAGAAATACAAAAAATAAGAATAGTATTCTTGCAAGCTTGTTTTTTCATACATCCTTTTCGTCACAAATGAACACTTACTACACATTTTTTACCGGCAGTGAATACTTTTCCGAAGGAATAATCCGTTATTCAAATACTTTTATCGGGTTAAATATTGCTTATGAATTTGATAAAAATTAATAAACTGCAAGTATTGTATTTTTTTGGGATGTTTCTCATTTTTTCATGTACAAAAGAAATTGAGGTGAAAATTCCCAAGGAGGAACAAAAACTCGTTGTTAATTCTTTTTTTACACCTGATAAAAATATAGAAGTGCATGTATCGCAAAGTGCCTATATTTATGACACTGTTTCATTACCGGTAAATAATGCTATTGTAAAACTATATGCAAACAATAATTTTATTGATACTCTCACTTTTCAAAGTAAGGGTATATATTTGTCAAATATTAAACCGGTAACGGGTAAAAAATACAGGTTAAATGTTGCAGCAGACGGTTATACTGATGTAACAACTTTTGATAAAATACCCGAAAAAACTAAAATCATTTCATCATCCAGAATAGATAATTTTGGTGTTAATGAATATGAAACAGCCTATTCGCAACTTAAAGTAACTTTCCGGGATAATCCGAACGAACAAAACTTTTATGAAATAATTCTTATTTATTATTATGATTATAATCCGTATCCTTATTTAAGCACTGACAGTACATATGCCAGTTTTGCCAGGTTAAACAGCAATGACCCGGTAATAGCTTCAGAAGTTGAAATTGATAATGGCTGGTGGCATCAATCTCTTTTCTTTAACGATGAATTATTTAATGGGCAGAAATACACTTTATCTGCTATCTATAGAATAATACTTTCACCCGTTATTCATGAAGATTATACTCTTTATGTCCATTTAAACTCTGTTAGTGAAAACTATTATAATTATAAAAGAAAGCTATATCAATACAATCAAAACTCTGATGGCTTATGGAATAACTCAGGTGAAGCAGTTCAAATCTTTAGTAATGTTGAGAACGGATACGGTATTTTTGCGGGATATAGTTCATATATTGATACAATAAATCAAAATTGATTTTATGTATAAAATAATACAGATTATACTTTTTTCTTTGCTTTTTTCATCTAATGTTTTCACACAAGACATTATAATAAGTGGTTATGTACAAGATAAAGAGACAGGAGAAAAACTTATTGGGGCAAATATATACGATATTATTTCTATTAAAGGAACATCAACCAATAATTTTGGTTTTTATAGTTTATCAATACCCAAAACTGATACAATAAAACTTGCTATTTCATTTATTGGGTATCAAATGCAAAAAAAAGAATTAATTCAAACATCGGAAAATGAAACTATTAATTTTGACTTAAAACAAGGAACTGTTATACAGGAAGTTGAAGTGATTGCCAAAAGAACAATACAGCAAAAAACCGAAATGAGTATTATTGAGATACCAATAAAACAAATAAAAACATTACCGGCACTTGGTGGCGAAGTTGATATCATGAAAGCTTTGCAGTTAATGCCTGGTGTTCAATCGGGGAATGAAGGTAGTAGCGGGTTATATGTACGGGGAGGAAGTCCTGATCAAAATCTAATACTTTTAGATGATGTTCCGTTATATTACCTAAACCATCTTGGTGGTTTTGTATCTGTTTTTAATGCTGATGCAATAAATAATATTAAACTTATTAAAGGTGGATTTCCGGCACAATATGGTAGCAGGTTATCTTCAATTGTAGATATTCGCATGAAGGATGGAAATTTAAAAAAAATTCAGGGACAAGGAACTGTAGGGCTTGTTTCCTCAAAACTGTCATTAGAAGGGCCTGTTAAAATAGATACAACATCATATATCATCTCGGTACGGCGTTTTATGCTTGACTTAATTTCACGCCCCTTAACAAAAATAATGTTAGATGATATTTCTTCAGGATATACTTTCTATGATATAAATGTAAAGTTTAATCACAAGTTTTCTTATAAAGATAGATTATATTTCAGTTTTTATACAGGTGATGATAAAATGATAACAAAACGTAAAACAACTGATGACGTTGAAAAAGAAAAAATTATAGATCAGTTAAAATGGGGAAATATGTTAGGTGCTTTAAGATGGAACCATCTATATAGTCAAAAATTATTTAGTAACCTTACTTTAACTTATTCACGTTACAGGTATTTAGCGGAATTTTCTTCAATTTCTAAATCAGATAATATTACAACAGAATATCTTAATGCATTTAACTCAAATATAAAAGATGTAAGCGGGAAAATGGACTTTGATTATTTTATGAATACAAATTATAAGATTAAATTTGGTGTAAATTCTATATATCATAATTTCACTCCCGGCATTGCATCATATAAACATATCGAAACCAACACATCACAAATAGATACATCTTTTAATAATCAGAAATTTAACGCATTAGAAAATGCAATTTATTTTGAAAATATTTTTAAAGCAGGTAAAAAATTTAAGACTAATATTGGATTAAGAGCAAGTAATTATATAATAAATCAAAACGAAGGATGTTAATTTTTTTTCTGGAGACGGTGAACGCAGCTTTATA
>JAADFW010000123.1 GCA_013152655.1 Chlorobiota bacterium | reverse complement strand
TTACCAAAATAATCAAACGACAGTTGAAGCTATTCAAAACGACGATGCAAAAACTAATGAAGCTTTGGATTATTTCGACCAAACAAATACCGATTTAATTGAAATTTGGGAAGACCCAATTGAAATTCCGGAACCACAACATCGTTAATAAATAATTACGAAATACCCAAATGAAAGCTATATTAGTTATATTGATTTTCGGTATTGTATTTTTAGCACTCTTTGCAAATTCAAAAAATAGCAAAGAAAATGCAAAGAACTTTTATTTTGTCAGGAAAACCAATACCTTAACAGTAAGGGAACAGAGTTTCTTTGCTATTAACCCAAATTCTCAGATAAGAAATCAAATTGAATTTTGGGAAGACCCGATAAAAATACCCGAACCAATACATTAACATATTATAGCTTTTGAAAAAACGACTATTTTCTTTATTTATAAGGAATAGCCGTTTTTTTTATATTTTTGACAAAAAATTAAATTTTGTAGGATAGACTTTACTGTCCTTCCCGGTTATTCTCATCGGAGATCATAGGAAGCACACGGGCTTGCCCGTATGTGTAATATAAAAGCAATGGGGCAAGACCACACTGCCTCCTTTGTAAAAATGATGCACACGGGCTTGCCCGTGTGTAATATAAAAAGCAATGGGGCAAGACCCCACTGCCTCCTTTGTAAAAATGTTGCATACGGGCTTGCCCGTGTGAGTAATATAAAAAGCAATGGGGCAAGACCACACCACTGCCTCATTTGTAAAAATGATGCACACGGGCTTGCCCGTGTGTAATATAAAAAGCAATGGGGCAAGAGACCCTAATGCTTCCTTTGTAAAAATGATGCATACGGGCTTGCCCGTGTGAATAATCATAAAATAGTAAAAAAAAGGAGCCAATAAAAGCTCCTTTTTTATAATGAATTATTAGTTAACTTTCGGCGGATCATTCAATCCGGGGAACATTGGTTTCGATTGGTCCAATGAAATTTTGCCATTCTGTTGTTCAAACTTTGTAATATTTTCGTTCAAAGCATTCAAAAACATTTTAGCATGCTGAGGTGTCATAATAATTCTAGCATGCACTTTTGCTTTTGGAACTCCCGGTAAAATTCTTGTAAAGTCAATTACAAATTCAGCTTGAGAATGGGAAATAATAGCTAAATTGGAATAAATTCCTTCCGCTTCTTTTTCACCTAACTCAATATTTATTTGTTGTCCTTTAGGTGCTTTTGGATTTAAATCAGCCATAATATTCTTTCAATTATATTAATAAATTTATTTAAGATATTCCTGTGCCTTATCACAAGCTCTTTTGGCTTTCGGTGATTTCATATTACTTAAAATTTTACACATTTTCAACCAATATGTTTCTTTTTGATCGTCGGGAATTGTTTGTTCTAATCTTTCCAAATCATCAACTACGGAATTAAGGTCATCTTGTCGCCCGAGAACATAATACAAACTTGCTAATTCGCTTAATACCATAAGGTCGTTTTTATATTTATCACAATTTCTACTTTTAGCAAAATAGTCAGCCGATTTTTTCAATAAAGGATTGTATTCATCAGGATTTTCTTTATATTTTTTATCTTTGTCTTTTTTATCCTGCTGAGCTTGAATAATAAGAAAAGCTTTATTTTTGTATGCGGCTCCTAAGTTTCTCAATACATCACAAAACTTAGGGTCAATTTTCAAGGCTTTTTCAAATTCTGTGATTGCTTTATCATATTCTTTCAATGTAAATAGAATTTCACCATATTGAGACAAATAGAATTTATTGTCGGGATTTGATTTACAAAGATTATCCAATTCGGTTAGAGCTTCTTTGGTTTTTCCTTGTTGTACATAAATATTAACTAAAAAACCATTAACTTGTACGTTCGTAGGATTAATCAACGTAATCATTTTTGCATATTTTTTTGCATTTTCCAAATCCTTTTTCTTGAAATAATAATCGGCAAGATAAGCAAACGGATTTATATGAATATCCGAACGGCTTTCAACTTCCATTGGTAGCCAACTTTGAGGCGGGTCAACTCTCCAACCGTTAATAATATATTCTTTATCTTTGTTTTGTGAATAAAACACAAGAACAAAATGACCGTTGACCATAAAATGATCTGTTAACAATGTATCACTTTTACCCGGAACTACCTGCGGTTTGGAACTTTTAGGTTGACCTAATTTTTTAAGAACTTCTTTTCTCGGTAAATCCAAGAAAATATGATTTTCTTTTGCAAACTTAATTTCTTTTGATATTTTTTCTATATACACTTTATAAGTTTGTAATGCGTTATTCTCGTCATTCAACGTTTCATAGGCTTGCCCTTTTAATCGATAGAATTCAGGATTATTAGGTCTTATGGATATGTCAATATCGAAATATTCAATGGCAGTATCAAGACAAGCTTTATCTTTGGTAGTAAAATATTTGTTGAATTTATTAACAGCAGTATTATAAGCATCAGCCCAAGCATTATACTTTAATAAAGCGATTTTTTGGACATTTTTCGGATCTTTGTTTACTTTTTCCGCTTTATCCAAATATTTCACAACGTCCTTGATTTTATGCAACTGCATTTTAACGGAAGCCATCAATATATTCGCTTCGAAATTATTCGGATTTTTACTTAGCTCTTGATTTAATTTAGTCTCAGCTTTTACAAAATCATGATTCCTAACTGCTAATTTTGCACTCGTCATTTCCGGAGATGCACATTGAAACCCTTGGAATAATACTGTTCCAATGATTACAAACACTAACATAATTAAATATCTTTTCACAATAAAAACTCCTATTTATAAAAATTAACATTTTTCTCAATCATAAAGACAACTTGTTTAAGTAAAAAGTTACAAAACATCAAAATACAAAAATAAACATGCTTTGTAAGCCTACCAAAAGAAAATATAAATAAATTTAAAAAGTGGATTGTCGGGGCGAGAGGATTCGAACCTCCGGCCTTCTGGTCCCAAACCAGACGCGCTAACCGGGCTGCGCTACGCCCCGAAAAAAGAATTACAAATATCGTAAGAAATTTTCAGATTTCCAAACAATATTTTTTAGTTTTTCGATTGATTTGAATATTGTTCTATTAAGGATTTAATACGTTGGTCTCTTTTCTTTTTGGCAACTTCACGCATATCCACTTCTTTGTCTGCTTCATCTACAATTTCAACACCAAGAATTGTTTCCAATACATCTTCCATTGTCAAAATACCCTCTATACCTCCATATTCATCAACAACAATCGAAATATGTTGGCGACGTTGAAGAAATTGGTCTAATGCAGTATCCAATTCCGCACTTTCGGGAATATAATGAGCTTCAAGAGCAAATTCCTTTAATTGCTTATTCGATTTGCCTGATAATGCAGCGTGCAATATGTCTCTTGTCATAACATATCCTACAATTCCATCATCTAATGATTCCCCTTCCCAAATCGGGAATCTGGAATACATTTTTAACTCGGGCAGGTTAACAACTTCTTTTACCGTTTTATCGGCTTTGCAACTGAAAATTACTGTTCTCGGTGTCATAACATCAGAAACTAAAACATTGCTAAAATGCATAATATTTTTTAATATTCTATATTCATCTGATTCAATAGAACCTTCCTCGTGAGCAGTTTCAAATAAAGCAGTCAGTTCTTCCCGAGATGCTTCCTCTTGTTCCTTACCGCTAATTTTTTCCGTAATTAAATTTACAAATTTATTTAATGGTTTGCTTATTCTATCAAGGCTTATTATACTTGATGAAAACTTAACCATAGATTTTTTTGAAAATCTTATACCTAAACTCCAAATAAAAGTTCTTAATAAAATTAAAAGAAAAAAGAAAATAATATCAGCAAATATAAGGGCATACAGCGATTGAAAAGTTGAACTTATGTATATTGTAAAAACTACCAAAGCAATTGAATACAAAAATGTCTCAACAAGAAAAAAAGCTTCGGTTGATTCTTCATAATGAATTTTTAGTTTTTGTAATTTTTCATAATTTTTGTTATTCATATCAGCCAATTCTTGCAAATCATCATAAGTAAGAGATGTTAAAACAGATGATAAATAGGCACAATACAAGCCAAAAATTATCGCAAAAGCGAATAACAATATTTCCATAGTTTACTAAATAAACTCCCGATTATGTAACAAAATAATTACTAAGATATAAAAAAAGAATGATTAATAATGAATTTATTTTTACGCTTTCTTTATTATTCCACACGGGCAAGCCCGTGTGCATTCCTTTTTACAATGGACGCAGTGGGGCTTGCCCCACTGTTTAATAATATGTGAATTTAAAGATAATATTATATTATTTCACACGGGCAAGCCCGTGTGCATCCCTTATTACAATGGACGCAGTGGGGCTTGCCCCACTGTTTAATAATATATAAATTTAAAGATAATATTATTTCACACGGGCAAGCCCGTGTGCTTCCCTTTTTACAATGGACGCAGTGGGGCTTGCCCCAGTGTTTAATAATATATGAATTTAAAGATAATATTA
>JAADFW010000122.1 GCA_013152655.1 Chlorobiota bacterium | reverse complement strand
ACATTAATCTATTTGATATTTCTTCAATTAATTTTTTGTCAGTTATTTCATTTAGTTTCATAGTCTTGATTGTTTATATTCATTTTTGAATAATTTGATAATTATATAATTTAAAAATGAGAGTGAGGATCTTGTATCTTGATACTATAGATACAAAATTCATGTTACTGCTTGTTTCTTCTTTAACTATTATCAAATTTTAACATATATAGTAGGTTTAATCTGTTTAATGGGTAAAGTGGAACCAATAATTGATTCCGAATGGCCAATGAATAAATATCCACCAAGGGTTAAATGTTTACAAAGTTTGCTTAATACGTTTTCTTGTGTTTGCTTATCAAAATAGATTAATGTATTACGGCAAAAAATCAGATCAAATTTTTCATTAATTTTATAATCATTGTCCATAAAGTTTAATCTGAAAAATCTTGTTTTAGATCTTAATTCACCTATAACTCTAACCTGTTTTTTTGCTTTATCTTTACTTCTTAAAAAATATTTACGTTTAACAGAATCAGGTATTCCAACAATTTTTTTATTATTATAAATTGCTTTACTGGCATGGTTTAACATGGTTAACGAGATATCAGAACCGGCAATGGTATATTTAAACCCTTTATTCTTTGTTGCCCATTCCTGTAAAGTAATTGCAATAGTATATGCTTCTTCACCACTGGAACTTCCTGCGCTCCAAACTTTATATGGAGTATTAATATAATGGCTTCTATTTATTTGAGGTAAAATATTGTTTGTCATAAACTCGAAATGAACCGGTTCGCGAAAAAAATCTGTTTTGTTAGTTGAAACCACATCCATCATATGAATTATTTCGCCTGAATCTCCTTTTTTGCTAAACACAAAATCAATATAATCATTGAAATTAGTAAAATTTAAGGCGCGTAACCTTTTTATAAGACGACTTTGAAGCATTATTTTTTTTTCCTTTGGCATTTTAATTCCGTAATTGGAAAAAATGAAATCACTTAATGTTTTAAACTGATGTTCTGTAAGTTTAGCATTGTTGTAATTAAGTACTTGTTTTATATAGTTCATTTATTAATTTAAAATTAAGAATTTTAAGAAGAATGTGTATATTAAGAGTTTCAGGTCATAAATTTTAAGTTACTATTTTAATAGCCATATTTTTTTCTTTTGAAATGTCTGTAATTCTACGGTTAAATAATTTAAGTAATAATAATTCATCTGCAGATAGATTTGTTCTTATATCTAACAACTGAATAAATTCGCGCGAACTATGGGTTTGAATTATAACATATTCTATTAGCATATTATATTTATTTCCTGTTTTCAGGGTTATTATATCTGTATTTTTTATTAGAATTTCCTTAATTGAATCTACTAAAACACCAATTAGAAAATATTCGTTATCTATAATTATTCTGACTAGTAGAATACACGATTTACTTGTAGCCATAATTTTTCCAAGTCCAATTATTTTTCCAATATCAATTACCGGTATTACCATATTTTGATAATTTACAAGGCCATTACAGAAATATGGAATTTTAGTACCTTTAATTTTTTCCTTTAACTCACAATAATCAAATATTTTTTTTGTGCTTATGGCAAACAACTTCTCTCCCAACTTAATAGATATTAAGGAATAAGTTTTAGACTTTCCTCTAATATTCTTTTTCAAATAATATGGTGTACTTTTTATTAACATTCAAATTTGAAAGAGGCTGTCAATCAAAGAGAATGGAATTTCGCATTCTATACGAAATGACAGTAAAAAGCACTTTTTGGACAACCTCATGGATAAATTATTTTATGTTCTTCACAATTACCGCTCTATTAATGTTCTCTTTCATATTCTTACATAACCTTCGCTAATCTTAAAGAATGATATTACTTCTTTTAACTAATCAGCTTGGCATACAAATTATTTTAAACTAGTTGTTTACATTCTTATAACGTTTAAGTTAAATTCTATAATCCTACTCCTATAGCAATCCCATAAACTAAAGAAGTTGTTTTCCCAAAATCCAAATTAACCGAAGGGCCTATTGATATTTTTTTGAAATGATAATTACTTGCTACACCTAAACGAACACCCATGTTTGTTTCATTTACATGAGCATGATTATTTTCACCTGAAACAAGAATAGGAGCAATTATTAGTTTTAATATTTTTGCCGGATGAATAAATAAAGGTATTCCGGTAATGATTTCTCCTGATTCTGAAAAAATATATTCTCCAAATAATCCTATACCCAGTAAATTATGCATGGTTTTTAAACGATATTCATAATCTATTCCCATAGAAAATCCAGTTGTTTCATGTTCAAAATTTGTAGTTGCACCTAAAAATAGTGCTAAATGATTTTGATGGTGATTATGATTAATAAGATGCTCATTATTATGTTCGTTATGTTGATCATGCTGAGAATAAACACAATATGAGTTAAGTGCAATTAAAGTTAAAATAGTAAAAAAAAGTTTCTTCATGTTATATATACTTTAATAATTAGTATAAAAAATAGTGAAAAATGATTTGTAATACTTTTTGCCTTAAGTGTTAATATTAAATATATTTCGATTACAAATCATTTTTCACATAAATTTGTTTATTAAAACTTCTCAAATTCATCATCTGTTTTATCGGTTTTTCCCATGTTCAAATCAATACCTTTTACTGAAGATGGCTTTAAAACTGCCTGATGTTGTAATTGCTGATGTACAACTTTTTGGTTGTGTCCGTTTCCACCTTTTACAATATTAATATTTGAGATTTTTACATTATCATCACCAACTTTAAAGAATGATATTACTTCTTTTAACTGATCGGCCTGACTGGCCAATTCTTCAGAACTGGTTGCCAATTCTTCAGAAGCTGCGGCATTTTGTTGTGTAACTTGGTTCAGTTGCTGAATAGCACTATTAATTTGGTCAGCACCGGAATTTTGTTCTTGTGATGCAGCAGAAATCTCTTGAACTAATTTTAATGTTTTTTCCATTTCGGGCACAACCGCTTCAAGTTGCTTGCCGGACTTTTCAGAAATTTCTACACCTGATTTAGACAATACATTAATTTCATCAGCAGCAATTTTACTTCTTTCTGCCAGTTTTCTTACTTCAGCAGCAACAACTGCAAATCCTTTTCCATGTTCACCTGCACGTGCCGCTTCAACAGCTGCATTAAGTGCCAAAATGTTTGTTTGAAAAGCTATATCATTTACAATTTGTATCTTTTCAGCTATTTCATTCATGGATTTTACGGCTGCAACAGACGATTCTGTGCCCTTACTTATACTTTCTGAAGATATTTGTGCAATTTTCTCAGTTTGTTGTGCATTATCTGCATTTTGTTGAATATTCGCAGTCATTTGTTCCATAGAAGAGGATACTTCTTCTGCTGAAGATGCTTGTTCTGACGCACCTTGTGACATTTCCTGTGAAGTTGAACTCATTTGCTGGCTTGCAGAAGCAATATTATCGGCACCTGCCCTGATATTTTCAATAATATTTTTAAGACGGTTGGCCATTTCTGTTAATGCCATAGCTAATTGGCCAATTTCATCTTTCTGATTGACATCAATAGTTGCCGCCAGTTCACCTTCAGCTATTTGTTGAGCAAAATCGACACCTTTTTTAATTGAATTAATTATACCTCGGGCTATTATTACGGATAATATTACTGCAATTAATATTATAATTAAGCTTAATATAATTACACCATTACGGGTATTTTTTGCTTCATCAAGCATTATATCATCAGTCATAACATCTTCTTTTGTTTTCTCAATCATTTTTGTTAAAATACCTCTTACTTTTTCCGCGTATTTCAATGTTTCAGTTTGATAAATATCCCTTGCTTTTTCCATTCCTTTTAACCGGTTGTTGTTCCATGCAATCATTTCATCAAGAATATTTAACACCTTTGATGCTTTTTCTTTTGTAACCGAATTATAATAATTTAGTGCTTTTGTATTTGCACCTTCTTGTAAATATTTTTCTAATTTATTAATGCTCTGATGCAATTCAGCATGAGGTTTTTCAATTCTATCTATGAATACAGTAAATTTCGGATTTTGCTCTTTATATTTTACTATTTCAGTTGACGTAATCCATTTGTTGAGACCACAACGAGTGGGGTCCTTTTGAACAGCAATTTTATTTACTTTATTATTTGAACTAATAGTATTCAATACCGTTTCTAACCATACTAAATGCTGAGATTTTATCTCTCGAAGTTGATTGCCAACTTTCCTATTGGCTTGTACAAATACTTTTGATATTTGAATGACCGATTCATGTAGTTTCCTATGTGGTTCTTCAATATCAATAAGGTAATTTTTCAATCTAGGGTCTAATTCTTCAGCTTTTTTACTACCTTCACCATAATACCACTTGCCAAAACCACATTTATGTGGATCGGTTTGAACATCTAATTTTGTTATCGATACATCATTTAATAGAATATTTACATTTTGAGACCATTCTAAATGATCTACTAATTTTTGAGTTAGTGTTGAACGCAGTTTATTTCCATTAATAATTTCTTCAGCATCATTAGTGGTTTTTCCTAAACCGCTAATAGCCCAAAATGCTACAATAATTAGCATAATAATAATAAAGCCGAAAGCTACTGTAA
>JAADFW010000121.1 GCA_013152655.1 Chlorobiota bacterium | reverse complement strand
AGTTTTGAGTACTCACAGCAATATTGCCGGAAGTTTCGGCAGTAGTAATAGCCGTTGCTTCGGTTCCTAAAATAACAGTAGCCGAAGAAACCGCACCTGTAATTAAATCAGTAGCATTCGTACCAAAAGCTGCTGCGGTAAAATCACCCACATTAGAAAAGGCCAAGTCATTAGCACTCAGCGTACTTGCTGCATTTAAAGTTTCAGAAAAGCTAATTACTATTTGGTCAATCATACCGTTGGCATCATTATCCTCATATTGGAAGTCCGTTATTTGAGGAGCGGCAGCATCCGTTGCTGCAGTTTGTCCAATATCTGCTAAAATACCTGAAGTACTTATACTAGTGATGTTATCTCCTCCGTCATTTGTATAACTGTATTCAACAACTGCTGTACCGCTTACGTTTACAGGAGAAAAAGTCAATCTTACATAAACATCATTTGCTGTTGTATTACTAGCAATTACTGTTACAGATGTATTAAAACCACTTATCTGGTCGTTAGATGTCCAACTATCACTTGAAACTAACCAGTCTGCTAATGCATTTACTGTAAAATCATTATCATTAATAGCTTCTGAAAATTGTATTTCCAAAGCATCTATATTACCATCATTATCAGTATCAATCGAAATAATACTTGTAATTGTTGGTATTCCTGCAAAAGAAGTAAACACTACAAAAATTACTAATAGTGTTGTGGATAGTATTTTTCTAAGTACTTTCATAGTAGCAGATTTTATCGGTTTTATTGATTATACAACTGATGTTTGCATTTAAATAAGACTTTATTAGTCTCGTATAGGTTGCCTAAAAAGCAATCTTATTAATACCAAAAAAAGAATATATTAAATATATTCTTATAATTGGTTAACAGCAAGTTAATATTCAAACTATGTATTCAAACAATATAGTTTTTATTTAAGTTAACTATAACGAACGCCAAGAATGAGAATATCGTCCACTTGTTCGTTATTTCCTTTCCATTCTTTTAAATTTTGTATTAAAATTTCTTGTTGCTCATCCATATTCTTTGTTCTGTTATCAATTAGCAGTTTTTGTAATCTTCTTACCATGAATTTTTTATTATTTATATCACCAAATTGTGAGCTGTAACCATCAGTAAACATATAAACTAAGTCATTTCTCTTTAAGTCAATTTCATTTGTGGTAAAGTTTTTCTTATATACATTGTGGTATTCTCCAATAGGGTAGAGGTCTCCTTTAAATGACTTAGTATCTGTATTTCGAATAATAAATAAGGGACGCTGTGCACCGGAGAATTGTAATTTATGAGCTGCTAAATCAAAAGTGCAAATTCCAATATCCATTCCATCGTAAAAAGTAATGTCTGTAGAATTGCCATGAAGTATGCCTGATAATTCTTCATCTAATCTTTTGAGAATCTTAGATGGGTCATAAATTTTTTCTAATTCAACAATATGATGTAGAAGTGTTATCCCAATCATTGACATGAAAGCTCCCGGAACACCATGTCCGGTACAATCTGAAACGGCTATAATAACTTTGTTATCTATTTTTTTAAACCAATAGAAGTCGCCGCTAACAATGTTTCTGGGTTGATAATAAACAAATGCTTCTTCAAAAATTTTATTTAAACTTTCTGCTGTTGGTAAAAGAGATTTTTGTATTCTTAATGCATAATTGATGCTATCCATTAAATCAGAGTTTTTCTTCTCAATTATTTTTTTGTTTCTGTCTAAAACTTCATTGGCATTATTCAGGTTCTTATTTAAGCTGATTAGTTTTTTTGACTGAGACTGAATTTCAGCATTTCGTATTTCTAATTTCTCTAACATTTGATTAAAATGCTCTGCCAGGCTTGATATTTCATTGTTTCCAATAATTGTTGCACGTTCATTATAGCTTCCGTCTGAAATTTTATTTAAAAAACTTACCAATTGCTTTATTGGGTTTGTAATAAATTTTGAGCGTTTGTATATCAGAAAAATTACGATAATCATAGTTAATGCAAATAGCAAAATAAGTTTAAATAATTCTTCTTTTAAAAAACGTGCCTGACTATTAAGATTAGTTATTATTCGTATAATGGCACCTTTGTATAAATCAGTATTCTTCCTATCCATATAAATATACTGATATTGTAACTTATTTTCCAGTTCGGTTTCATTAATTATTTTTGTTTCTTTTGTTCTTAATAGTTTCTTTATTTCAGGCATGTGTTTTTCATTTAATATTGCATGCTTATTTAGCGAAAACGGTTGGTCTTCTCCTATAAATAAATCAACTGAAATAATATCCTTATTTTTATTTGATATATTGTTTAAATGATTTTTAATAAATTCGATAATTTCATCTGCTTTTTTTGAATAAGTACCAATTTCAATAATATATTTACCATCTCGTGTAGGCTGATATGAATACTTTTTTAAACGTTTTGTTGTACTTTCAATAGCAAACCGTTCACTAACAAATTGGTTTCCATGTAAAATATTTAATAAATAGTTTTTATGCGATTCACCAAAACTAAAAAAGTGCAATTGAAGGTCTTTTTTAAATGTTGTATTTACAACAACACCATTACTGTTAATAACATAAATATCTTCCATTTGCGGATTCATCCCAATATCTAACCGTACTTTATTTAAGTCAATAGTTTCAATATTGTCAGTTTCAATAAAATAATCGTTTACAAGCTGAAAACTGAATGATTTCATTCTGTCATTCAAACGTTTTTCTAAAATGTCAAGGGCTAAGTCCTGAAACTCTACAATTTTTTTAATCTCATCTGAGATGATCATATTTTGCGTATTTCTGGCATTTATAATTAACCTTTTTGTATTCAGATAATTTAAGTATGCTAGTAATGTTAAAGCAACAATTACAGGTATAACAACATTTAAAATAAGTTGTCTGAATATGGTTGTTTTTTTATTCATTTTAAAAACTAAATTATTTTTATTTATTAATTAAATATTTCCTTTGTTATCTGTTTTTATTAGCATAATCATGCTATTTCCTTCAACATTGCTACTCCCAACAATTATGTAACCTCCATCTGAGGTAATTTCTATTTTATTGCCGCTTTCATCACCCGGGCCTCCAAAATATTTTGTGTCGGTTTTATTCCCATCTAAATCTGTTTTAATTAAATAAATATCTTTTCCTTCGCCTACACCATCTCCAATGGTTCCTAAAATAACAATTTCGTTTTCGTTATTTATAATAATTGAATTTCCTTCATCGTTAAATGTTTCGCCAAACGATTTTTCCCATTGATAATTAAAATTATTATCAAGTTTTAATAAAAAAATATCGTTACGGTTTGTTCCGTTATAACCTGTTCCTATTGAAACGTAACCACCATTTGGAAGACTAATTATTTCTTTTGATTCTGATGTAGTGCTTGTCTTAAGCAAGTCAGGATAACTGAGAATAAGTCCACCTTTAGGCCTTATTTGTGTTAAAGTAAATTTATTATTAAAAGAACCGGTAATAATATAATTATTTGAAGATGTTTTAATGAGTGAGGTTATTGTACTGTAATACGGTTTTGAATCAATTATACTGTCACCGTTATTGTTAATTAAAAGAATTAAAGTTTGCCTTATATCTGTAACTTTATCAATAGCAAAATTACCACCAATTAAGTAATTATTATCTTCATTTTCAACAATTGAAAACCCTTCCTGGTTTAAAAACCCACCATAATGATTGGTTTGAATTGTACCTCCGTTGTTGGTAAGTTTAACAACATAAATATCAGTTGAATCACTTTCTAAGGTTGTTGAGCCTACTATTACAATATCACCATTATGGTCAATAATAAAACTATTGCCAAAATCATCTTTATCTCCGCCAAAATGACGGTTCCAAAGTTGATTGCCGTATTTGTCGGTTTTAATTATGGCCATTTGCTTTTGAAATTCGTCTGATGTTACTGTGCCCACAATTAAATATCCGCCATCATCGGTTTGTTTTACATCATTACCAACATCTTCGCCATAGCTTCCAAAATATTTAATAAATCCTTCTGCCTGTCTTTCACTTATATCCATTTTATCTTTACACGAAAATAAAAGGAAAATAAGTAAAAGAAATAAAGTATTTGTCAGGTTTTTCATTACTTAAATTATTTTATTGAATTTTGCATACAGTAAATCAATGTTTAATGTTCTTTCTTTTTATGTTGATAGAACGAATAAACCACACCACCATTAATTGTAAAATTATGCATTTTTATAAAATCGTCAACATATTGATATTTGCCATACAATTCAGTATTTGAATAGATTTCAGATTTTAAAACCAGGTTATCCATTGCAATACTTTGAACAGCTTCAGCGTAAAGAAAAAATAATGGAAATTTATATTTAATACCTAATCCAAACAAAACATTCTTTGTAATCTTTGTTCTATAATTATTTACAGGAATATCTGTACCGGTTACAGCTGTTAATACAGAAGTATTTAAATAATCTTTTTTTGGCAATTGAATGGTAGCTGATACTAAATATGAAAGATTAAGCCCTGCTTTAATATACGGAACAATATTCTTATGTGTATAGTTATAGGTAACCGAAACAGGAAAATTAATAAATGAAAATGCTTCGTCAAAACTTATTGAAGTTTGGTTATTTGCTTCAAAAAAATCATCAAACGTAGAAGTATATGAAAATGATGTTTTCATAAAATTGGGTTCAAAATGCAATTCAATATTATTATAAGGCTGGTAAATAACTTTAACTCCGGCTTGAAACCTGCCACTTGCTCCCTGATAATTCGGATTGTAACTTTTTAAATTATTTGTGCTAAACGGTTCTGTTATTTGTATTGAAGGAAAATTTGTTCCACCGAATATGCCAACTGATAAAAAAGCTTTGGTTTCGTATTCATTAAACAGGCTTATAAATTCTGCTCCGTCGTTTGCATAATCAATTTCATAAACCGGATTTGTTTTTTTCAATTTCAACAAAGTTTCTTCTGCTTGTTGCAATTTGTCCTCAAAAAGATAAACCTGAATAATTAATTTATACGCTTGTACTTTTTCTTCTTTAGTAAATCCGCTTTTTATACAACCTTTTAGTAGTTCAGGAATACCTTCAATATCTCCTTCGGTGTACATATTACGGGCAGTTTGAAGTGTTACGGTACAGTCTTGTGCTTGTAAATGTATATTTGAATTCATAAAACTACATATTAGCAAGAGCGTAATCAGATATTTTAATTTATATAGTTTTTTCATGTTCTGTATGTTTTATTCTCCAACTGGTAAATCAGGACAAGTTTTTTCATAATCAATATCGGTTGCAATGTAAGTTTTCCATTCGTCCTGAGTCATGTTTCTGCTTATCTTTGAACAAAGTCCTTTAGTCATAGGTTCTGTTTTGGTTTGCCAAACTTGTATTTTTCCATTTTTACTTCCGGTATAAAGTTTATCTCCGGCTTTATTAAATGACAGAGACAGAACCCATGTTGACTGGTCTTTTAAAACTACCGGCCTGTTTCCTAAATTAGAGGATTCCCAAAGTTGAACTGTTCCGTCAAAGCTGGATGTTGCAATAAGTTTATTCTGCGGATCGAATTGAATATTGTTTACTCTTGCTTTATGCCCGCTTAATGTCATTAACTTGTTTTTTGATTTTACATCCCAAATTTTCACTAGTCCCTCCTGGTCTCCGGTAGCTAATAAAGCTCCATCGTTACTATACTGAATAGCAAAAATAGTTTTATCATCAATTTTTACTTCTTGTTTTGAAAAGTTATTGTTTATATCCCAATACACAATTGAACCATCATTTGTGCCTGCTGCAATAGTTTTTCCGTCAGGCGACATGCTAAAGCATTTAATTACAGAACTGCAATGGGCAATTAGTTCATTATTCAAATTTGTTAAGTCAATTCTGTTTAAGTTAGTATCTGAACCGGCAATATATAAATATTGATTATCAGGCGAAAACGACATATCCCAAATAATGCTCTTGTTTACATTTACATTTATCGGTTCACCTTTAGGCGCATTTAACTGAAATAGTTGAACGATTGAATTTTGAGTTCCACAAGCCAGCCATTTTCCATCAGGACTAATAGCCAGCGAACGATTAATAAATCCATTTTCGTAAATTGTGGAAAACTTAGTGGAATCATTCATTTTATCCCATGCTAATATTTTTCCATCGCTACCGGCGCTAATTATTCTGTTATTTTTGTTATCAAAAACTAATGCTCTTACCGCATCTGTATGGCCGTTTAAAATATTATACGAATCTTCATTTAGTTCTTTTAAAGTAAGATACAAGCTGTTATAAATATCGGGGTCATGCTGTAAGCCTCCGTACTTATTATTAAACAGGTATGACTGGTATGCTAATAGCGCTTTAAGGTCTTTATCGGTATTTACTTGCTGAGAATTTACAGCCATTGATTTTGAAATGGATAACATACGCAAACGGAAAGCTTCTTCTTTGGCTTTTTCAGCGGCGGTTTTTTGTGCTTCAGCTAAAATTTGAGCTTTTTTTGCTTCATCGGCACTTTTTTCAGCTTGACTTTGTGCCAGGGTTGCTTCTATACTTTTTTTCGTAGCAATTCCTTGTTGTTTTTTTGCTTCATCAGCATTTGCTTTTGCTAATTTTTCCTGTTCAATTGCTTTTTCTTTCTGTTCTTCAGCTAAAATTTGAGCTTTTTTTGCTTCAGCGGCACTTTTTTCAGCATTTTGTTTTTGCGTTTTTGCTTCAATGGTTTGTTGTTCTGCAATTACCTTTTGTTTTGTAGCTTCTTGCTGCTGAATTACTGCCCAAAGCATAAAGCCTAATGAGAAAATAGCTGCTGTTCCTAAGATAAGAGCTGTAATTTTTGAACGTCGTAAAGCTCTTTTTTGAAGTTTTATTTTATTTTCTTCTTCTATTTTAAACTCTTTCTCACTGGTTTCAAGATAAACCATTGTTCGTTCATAGGCCGGATGATGCCTTTTAGCCCATACAAGTGTTGGTTTTTGTTTTTCGCGCCAGTTTATTGCCAGTTGCAAGTCGGGTTGTTTCCAAAGTCCTGTTTTTCCTTCCTGAAAACGGGCTGCTGAGTCTGCAAGTCGTTTATACATCTGCACAGCAGCAGCTTCTTCATCAACCCAAATTTTGAGTTTGTCCCAAATTCGCATTAAACTTTCATGCGAAATATCAATTACAGTTTTATCTGTAAGTTTAACTCCTGAGGGTGATAAAAAAGACCTTCCAGGCTTACGAAATGTTTCAATTACAGTTTTAACATCATCTGTAGAAGCAACTGCAATTGCTGCTATTTCTTCAACACTTGTAGGATGCCTTATTCCACGGTTATCTCCTCCGCGCTCTGTAAGTGTTTTAAAAAGACTTTCGCATACGCGTTTTTCTTCAACACTTAACTCGTCGAAAGCTTCATTAGCATGTTCTGATAAAGCTTTTTCCATCTTGCCAATACTTTCGTAATGGCTTATTCCAATTTTTTGCCCTGGTGTACGATGTTTTGTCCAGTAGTCCCAGGTTCGCATTAAAGCATGCTGAAGAATAGGAAGCTGGTCAGGGTTATCGCCAACATCATTTAATAGTTGTTGCACTAAATGTGGTGTCATTTTTCCGCCTCCAACTGCTACAGGCCCAACAATTGCTTCGGTTAAATCATCCCGCGTCATTTGCGGTATTAAATAATGACTGTCATTTATTAATCTTGTAAGTTCTTGAAATTGAGCACATTCTCCAATAAAATCGGAACGCATTGTTATAACAATGTAAATAGGTACTTCGGTTTGTCGAATAGATTCAAGCAAAAGTTTTACAAACGCAACACTTTCATTAAACGAATTGATATTATTTAATGTCTTTTTAAATCGAAATAATTCTTCAAATTGGTCAACTAAAATTAAAAAGTTTTCATTTTTTGCCGGATTGAGGACTTTAACAGCTTCTTTTAAGCCTAATGAGCTTCTTCTAATTATAGATGAAAATATAGCTTTTCTATAATGAAGTTCTTTTTCGTCAACATGATTAGTTCCTTCATAATCATTTTTTACTAATGCTTCGGCTAAATTATCAATAGGAGCTAAACCCGGCCTTGTTGCTATTATTCTCCATTTCGACCCTGCTTCTGTAATAAAACCTCCATGCAATATTGGGACTAATCCGCAATACATTAACGAAGATTTACCACTTCCAGATGCACCGAGAACTGCAACAAACCTGTTTTCAGAAAGATTTTTTAATACTTCATCGCTTTGTCCTTCACGTCCAAAAAATAAATGACTTTCTTCTATAGTAAATGGCCTTAATCCGGGAAAGGGATTAAAAAGTACTTCGTCTTTTTTATTACTAACCATTGTTGCAGGCTCACTCATAATTTTTTTTATTACAATTTTGTTATTATTGGATCAAGTGTTTTTGAAGTGAAATTTTTCTCATCACTAAGTATTAAAAAATTTTCTTTAGTAAATTTATCTAAAGTTGGTTTTTTTGAATTTTGAAAATAAATAACTTTTGAAATAAATGATTTAGTACGGCCAAACCCGGGCGATTTTATGATGTCTTTTACCTTACTTACCAGCCATTCCTGATTGTTATTATAATAAATAAAGACTATATCGGCACTTATTAATTTTTGTTTGTGCTTTTTAAGTAGTTCGTATTCAGAACCTGTAAAATCTGAATTAAAAATACTTAAATGTTTTTTTCTAAAATATTCCTGAATTGGCTTAATGTTTTCAATATCTGTTTTATCACAAATAAGGTAAATACTTTTTACGTTGCCATCTTGCTCTATTGGTGTTATGGCTTCTATTCCTTTATGTTTATCTTCATTAAGCCTGTTATGAATAATAGTTTTGAGTAATTCAATTGGGGTTTGAACTACTTCAGCACCGTATAATGCTTCTTCACTTTGCTTTAGTTGTTCAATATTATTCCGTTGTTTTTCGTTTTTCAAATTTAAGTCTGGCGAAATCCAAATTATTCTGTTAAAACTTTTGTTTTGTCCTTTTTTTTCTAATTCTGAATAATATTTTGATGCTAATGAATTTTGAATAGCACAAATTGAATTTTCTTCAGATCCTGTTTGGGCATAATCTTCACTAATAATATGAATTGACATACAGGCTTTTGAAAGATTCTTATTTATTGTTTCATTTAAATCACGGTCATTAATGGTTAATTGCTTTTCAGGAATTACATGATATCCATATTGTAATAATTCTCTTTTTATAATATCTTTATTAATGCGTTGATCTTCATTAGTTTCAGCTAAATAAATAGTTTTTTTAGGGGTTTCTGAATTTTTCTCAGTTAATTTGGGTTTATTCAATAAAATTAGATTGTTATAAATATCATAGGCTAAATCAACTAATTTTAACCAAAAAAGTTTTTCTTCTAAAAGTCCTTTTAATTCTCTGAATTCAATTATTTTACCTGTTTCAGTATCTATTGTATAGAAGTTATAGTCGAATAATGGTTTTAATGCATCAGGGAAATCAGCTAAGGATTGTTTTGTGTTAAATACCTTATAAAAACGATTTTGTAAATCTTTTTCACATAAAGCAACAATTTTCCTTATTTCATTCTGGAAATTTTTATTGTTGCTATCAGCATTAAATAGTGCTATAAATAATGCACTTTCATTAATTTCTTTACTATTCTTTTCGTCAGAAAGAACTATTGTAACTGTTCGTTTTAAAAGTTTTTCGAGTAATATTGATAAAAAGCTGCTAAAATTGTTTATCCAATCAAGTGCAATAGTATTTTCTTTTGATAAAGGAAAAGAAATGTATAAATCGTTTTTATAAGTCATATTGTATTAATAAATAAGCTCAAATTGTCATTAAAATAAAATTGAAAAGTTACGTAAAACAACGCTAATTTAAAATTCTTTTATGTAATTTTTATGCCAATAATAAGAATATCATCTATTTGTACTCCATCGCCTTTCCAATCATAAAATTTTTGTTCTAATATTTCTTTTTGTTTTTCAATAGGATATTCATGAATCTCTAACAATAATCTTCTAAATGGCTTATACATAAACTTTTTACGATTAGGGCCTCCAAACTGGTCGGCAAATCCATCGGAAAAAATATATATTGTGTCGCCTTTTTGTATATCAAGTTCATTATTTGTGAATATATTAAGCTTTTGATCAAGAAAACCTCCGACTGAAAATTTATTTGCAACTATTTTGGTTAATTCTCCATTTCTGATATGATACATTGGGTTATATGCTCCGGCATATTCAATTTTGTAGTTTTCAAAATCGAAAGTACAAATGGCAATGTCCATTCCGTCTCTAACCATAGTGGTTTCTGATTTTTGTCTTAAAGCATTGGTAACTCCTTCGTTTAATATGTCAAGAATATCGGCCGGTTTTGTTGCTCTTATCACATCAACGGCATAATTTAAATGATTGTTTCCAACTATTGACATAAATGCGCCCGGCACACCATGCCCGGTACAATCAACTGCTGCAACAATAACTTTATTTTCAATTTTTTTAACCCAGTAAAAATCACCACTTACAATATCCTTTGGTTTGTATAAAATAAATGATTGGGGTATAACTTTCTTAATATATTCATCGGGTGGCAAAATAGCATTTTGTATTCTTTTAGCATATAAAATACTATCGGTTATATGCTTTTTTTGTTCTTCTATTTCGTGGTATGCAATTTCAAGGCTTTGGTTTTTATCGGCTAAATCGTTTCGTTGATTTTCAATTTCTTCTTTTTGTTTTTGAATTTCAGCCGTTCTTTCTTTAACTTTCTGCTCCAGTTCGTTATAATATTCTTCTAATTGTTCCAACATATAATTAAAATGCTGCGACAATCTTGTAATTTCATTATTTCCAACAACTTCTGCTCTTTCTTGTAATCGTCCTTCAGAAATTTTATTAACATTTTCAACCAGTTTTTTAATAGGGTCGGTAATTACTTTTGTTTTTTTGTATGTTAACAGTAAAACAATTAGAGTTGTTAATCCAAAAAGTATAAAAAACTTGTATAATTCTATTTTGTATATTTCCCTTTCATCTGATTTGTCTGTAATAATTCTGATTACTGAAGATTTATATAAATTGGTTCCTTCACGTTCCATATAAATATATTCATTATAAAAATATCCTTTTTCGGTATTTTCAGAATAACTTTGAGGTTTTTTTTCGGTAAAAGCTTTTTTCAAATACAACAGTTGTTTTTCTGTTAAATTGGGAATGGTATTTAATGAAAATGGATTTTCTTCGCTTAAAAATAAATCTACACTAATAATATTGGCATGTTCTGATGATATTTCATTCAGGGTAGATTTTATTTTATCCATTATTGTATTTGCTTTATCAGAATAAACACCAAGTTCAATAACGTATTTATGGTCTAATGTTGGAATATATGTGTATTTCTTAATTTTTTTTGTTGATCCTTCTATAGTAAATTTCTCTGCTCTAAACTTATTTCCGTTTAATGTTGATAATATATAGGCTTTATAATCTTCGCCAAAATCAAAAACATTAATGTTTTTATCTTTTTCAAAGGTTGTATTTACTATTGTTCCTTCAGCATTTATAATGTAAATATCTTCAGAGGACGGATTCATTTTTAGCTCCAGCCTTATTTTATTTAAGTCAGTATTTTCTATGTTAGCTGTATTCTTAAAATAATTATTCACAAGTGCGGAGCTGTATTTTTCCATTTTATTGTCAAGCCTGTCTTCAATGCTTTTTAATGCAACATCTTGTAATTCAAGAATATGCCTTATTTGTTCCGATATAATGATGTTTTTTTCATCGTATGATTTATTTAAAATACGTTTGGTATTTAAATAATTTAATATTGCAAGAATAATCAATGCTAAAACAGAAGGGATGACAACATTAAGTATTAATTGTTTAAAAATGGTTGTTTTCTTCATTGACATATGCTTATTTAATTATGCTTCTATTAATTCTTTTTCAATTTGAGAATCAACTATTTCTTCATCTGAATTATTAATAATAGCTTTTGCAATTTCAGGGTTATTAAATACTATTGCTTCAAAAATATCCTTTGGAATGCTATATAAATAAGACTTTTCAGTAATCTTTATTTTTATTTCAGAAATAGGTAAAATAGTATGCATTTCATTTATGAAACTATTTTCTGCAATTTTTTTATTAGTGCCATTGTTAAATATTTGTAACGATCCTTTTATTAAAAAGAAATACTCCAAATTTTCTTCATTATATGTTTCTAACAAATTTTCAGTAGGTTCAATAACTTTATACTCCAGGTAGTCTCCCAATTTAGTTAGTATCCTTCCTGAAATGTTTTCAAATTGGGTTAAATTCTTTAAAAAAATATTCTTGGAATACAGAAGTTTATACTTATCGTCATCTTTGTATTCAAAAGCTTCTTCAATTTGTTGTTTTTTTTCTTTATTCATCCTTTTTGAGGTATGAATGAAAGTATTTTCATCTAATTCTTTAATTATAATACCGGCAGTTTCCCTAATTAATTTATCACTGTTAAACAAATGGGCTAAAATGTCATTTGTAATTTCATAGTTTTCTATTGTTGGTATTAATTTAATTGCACAAACCTTTGTCCAGCGGGACATATAATTAGGGTCTCGGTTTATTATTGAATTTATTAATTCCACATCGTTCATTATTTCAATTGGGAAATGGTTTTGTAGTATTTTAATCTTTTCAAGAACAGTTGTATCTTCAAATAAAGGGAATAGTATTGGCTTTAATTCATCGGCAACAAATAAGTCAAGTAGTTCAATTGCATAGCCAATGCCTTCAGATGTTCCACTATCCATATATTCACGCACTAACTGAATAGACTGAGAGTTATAGGCTATTGCTAACAAATGAAAAAGTATTTCATTACTCTCGTTATTTTCTTCAATTAATGCTTTTCTTAAATCATTGGTTGTTTCGTCTTCTTTCAAGCTGTATATAGCAGTCATATTCCATCCTATTATTGAAATAATTTCTTCAATAAATTGTTGAATATTATGAAGTTCATTCTCATTAGGGATAAAATTGCACATTCTGGTTGAAACTAATGCCTGGTATGCAACTTCGTGGTTATTATGACTAATTTTAGCAAACAAGTATTTTGAAGCTTCTTCTCCTTTAATGTTGCCCAATAATCTTACAATAAGCACTAATACGTCGTCTGTAAGTCCGGTTTTATAAAATGCTTGTTCCAACTGATGAACAGCAAGCTCTTCAAATTCTTCAATAGCTGCTGCTGCATAACGCTGAAACATTGGTGAGGACAAATTGTCAACAACTGCCGGTATAATTTCAGGATGTTTTATTTTTCCAGCAGCTAATAAGGCTGCTTTTCTTATTTCAGGGTCTAAGTCTCTTAGTAAAATTGTGAGTTGTTGTACAAGTTCTGTTTGTTTTAATGCTCCAATTAGCTGAGCACATAAAATTCTGTCATTAGGGTCTCTTGAATTGCTCAGGTTTATTATTTGTTCGCTTGTTGAATGCTTTTTTAGTTCATTGGAAAGTGTATTGTGCACATTAGAAACCATTTTTTTTAGTTCTTCATTCTTTTCATTTTTAAGTTCTTTTTGTAAATAGCTTAAATCTCCTATTATCTTCCTTTTATTTATTTGAGTTATCGCAAATTTTCTAATAGGCAAAGAAGAACTTTCAAGCAATTTGTATAATAAACTATAGTAAAGGCCGGGTTCAATAAGCCTGGCTAAATACAAAACTTTATTATAACTTTTATTATTAGTATCTTTAATTTCTCTTTTAATTAAATAGCTAATATTCCCGGCTAATAGCTTATCTTTTTTTTCTTCTGATTTTGACTGGTCTAATGATACTTCCAGCGATTTTCTATAATTAACGTAAAGATGAAAGCTAATGTATGTCCATCCTATAAGGATAAATACTAAAAAATAGGTATAGTAAATAAGTGTAAAAAAGCTTATTAAGCCTAAAAGAGTTAAAATAATACCGGAAAAAAGTGCAGAAAATTCATTTATAGTTCCATCAATTTTTGACTGTACATCAAACCGGATTGATGAATCTAATGATTGGTAAAGAATTTTAAAAGATGGCACTTCTATAGCATCTTTCATGGCCTTATTAAATAATTTACTTAAAGAAATTATTAAGAAAAATAAGATGAAATTTGCTGAGACAAAAGTGTATCCGAAAAAGCTACCAACCAAAGCAGCTATTACAGTAAAAAAGACTAATAATATTGGAGATAATATTAAACTTACTTTTAAACCGTAGGTTTTCATAAATTTACTATATACTGAGGTTTTTATAAGAAGGGTAAATATCATCATAGAACCGGTAAACGTACCAAGATATTTAGCCAAATCAGCTTCCTCGGGATATTTCTCGTTAGTTACAATTAAAAAAGAAAACTGGACAAAAAAAGCAACTAACATTGAAAAAATAACAAATAATGCCAGGTAGCGTAAGTATTTATTTTTAAAAATTTCTTTAAAAGATGCTGATCGCTCTTTTTGTTCAGAAGTATTGCTTTCTATACTGTTTAAATTATATTTTCTACTAAGCAGAATTTGAAATAATAAAGCTGCTAATATGCTAAATGAGCTTAATAATAACAGATTTTTTGTTTCGGGTTCAAAATTTAACAGAATAGGAACAATAGGTATAGCATAACTGGCAATTATAATTCCAATAATTTGCCCGGCATCTATTATTCCAAATAACCTTTTTCCTTCTCGTAATGTGAACAAGCGGCTGGCCGTACCCCAAAAACCAACTAATCCAACAATATTTAATGGCCCCATCATCATAAAAATCAAGAATACCAGCCATGTTGCACCTGTTAGTTCAAATCCTAAACGTAATAAAGCTGTGATAATAGAAATTGTCAGCAGGTTTATTATAGCAAGTTTAGAAAATGGTATTTTTGATTGAAGCTTTGAATAAATAGCTGTTAAAATAATTCCAACAATTCCTGATAAGGTATATGCTTTTGGAATCATTTCTTCCGCAAATGTTTTTAAAAATAACGTATGAGCACCAATGTCAAAAGTTCCATAAAAACTACCTAAGAATGCAGATTGCAATACTAATAGAATAACCTTGTTGGCTTCTTCTTCTTTAATATTGAGTGCGTTAAAAATGGCTTTTTTCATTGTGCGTTTTTATTTATTCAATATAATGTTAAATGAAAAATAAGAAATAACTTATGTTAAACAGGCAATTTATTAAAAAAAATCATCGGTTTTATAGTTTTTGTTACGAATGTATTCTATTTTTAGTGAAGTACTTACAATTTGCTAAATAGCTTCTCCATATTTTAGTGTAATTACAGATAAATTATAGATGAAGTCAATAATTTAAAACGATTATAAATAATTGATTCATAAAGATATAATTTATTTGGATAAATTGGTAATATAAAATTAAATATAAAAAAGCAGCTAAAACAAATTAGCTGCTTTCAATTTAACTATTAAACGCTTGTAAAACTACAAATTTACAGAAAGCGTATTTTTAGTTTTTACAATGTTATGAATAGGATAATACAATTACTATTTAGAATGCAATTCCTAATCTAAATCCTAAATAGTTAACTAATTTACCACTATTATAGAATAAGCCACCCTGGAAATTTTTATATCGCCCGTTTACACCAATTCTGATATAAGTGGTTTTAATATCGTCTTGTCCATCAGGAGTTTCAAACACTTTATAACCTAAATTATACATAAACTCAGGAGTTATAATAATATCATCGTCGTACACATAATTATATCTTATTCCTAAAGGAATAGTGAAAAATCCCATTATTCCCTCTTTCCCGTGAAACACAGAATCTGCACCGTACAAATTAAAATCTAAACCTGCATGTAATAAAATAGGTTGATATACTAAATCGGTAAGTTGCCATGTCCATAAATAACCTGTGCCAAATTGCCATTTAACCGAATCACTACCTTTAAAATAATACTCAGCATGGAATTCTCTTAAGTCGTTTTCTCTTACAAATGTTACTCCTGCACCTAACAAAGACCCACCACCATCTTTATAGCCAAAGTTTAATAAATGTGCGTTAAAGGTTTTATAACAATAATTGTCGAGGTCAATTTCATCAACCAAGGCATCTTTTTCATCGTACAAGTTAATGTCATCTACATCGTCATGCAGGTATGCAATTTCGTCTGAGCAAGGGCTTCCTTTTGGTAAGCCGCCGGTTTTAGCCGCATCTTGTAATGTAGTAAGAAAATCAAACTTAGTAGTTTCTTCTTCTTTTTTCTTATTGGCATCTGATAATTCATCGGCACCTTCACGAGGCCTGATATCGGTAATTTGTAATTCAACTCTTCTGTTTTTTTGTCGTCCTTCATCTGTTTCATTACTTGCAATGGGCCTTTCTTCTCCATAACCTACGGCTGCAATTCTGTCAAAATCAATTCCTTTATCAACTAAGTATTTTTTTACAGAATTAACACGGTCTTGCGATAATTTTTTGTTCGATTCATCTGAACCTACATTGTCCGTATGTCCGCCTAATTCAATTACAATGTCACTACGATTCATTATATCATAGAGTTTGTTTAATTCAATTTTAGAAGCATCTGTTAAACTGGCTTTGCCAAAATCAAAGAAAATATTTTTAAGCTCGAATTTTGCTCCAATTTTTATACGGGTTAATTCAAAATCTTTTCGCATTTCCATCTGTTCGTTTTCTTCGCTTAACCAAATAAGTTTGGCTCGCTTAATGGCTTTGTCTAAATTTTTTGAATTTATTCTGAAATCTTCAGCTAAACTTTCATATACCCTGAATGTTCCTGAAATATCAGTTGAATTGGTGTCTAACAGTGTTTGAAGTTGAATTGAGTATTCATCAAAATATCGTTTATATTTATTAATATTATTTACTTCACTTGCAATTTTATCATTAAATGTTTCGTCGGTTTGCCATAACGAGTCGTTTGTTAAGTCCAGAATATCAGTATAATATAAAAATCCTTTCATGTCAATTACTATTTGATATTTATGCAGTGGAGGAATTGATACTTTATACATACCGTCCAATGTGTTGCTTACTGCCTGGGCTGCTTCGGTATTCTTATCCATATCAATAAACCTGATTATTGCTCCCACAACACTGTCATTTTCATCGGTAACCTGCCCATATATATTGAAAACAGGTTCAGGACGCATACTTGGTGGCAAAACAAATTCATAAATATCCGATCCTCCGTAACCGTCGGGCTGGTCGCTTCTTACAAGGTATCCTTTAATACCTGAAGCAGGCACGGTTAAGTATTTATCGTCGTCAATAGTGTTAATGTATTTTCCAAGGTTAACCGGTTTAGTCCAGTTAGTCCATGAATCATCTTTTCTTTTCGACATAAATATGTCAGCTCCTCCAAAACCCTCATGTCCCCAACTATGAAAATATAAAGTTTTCATGTCAGGAGCCATATAGGGCCCCATATCGCCATAGCCTGAATTTATAGTATTTCCCAGATTAACAGGAACTGACCATCCGTTTTTAGTTAATTCGCTCATGTAAATATCGCTATTTCCATATCCATTGTCCCATTCTGCACAAAATAACAAGGTTTTACCGTCAGGAGCTAATTGTGCCTGCGATTCCCATCCGTCAGTATTAATAGCTCCGCCAAGATTACATGGAAGTGTCCAGCCTTCATCGGTTTTAACCGAATAGAATAAGTCTCCACCACCAAATGTTCCTTTGTAATTGCCAAATACGATGGCAACATTTCCATCTTCTGAAATTGAAAGTAATCCTTCATGGGAATCAGTATTTAAAGCGTTAAATGCTTCAGGATTACCCCATGTTCCGTTGTCTTGCTTTGTAGAATACCAAATATCTTCTCCTCCAAGCCCGCCAACTCTGTCGTTTGAAATGTAATAAATAGTTTTGTCATCTAATGTAATTACTGGTATATATTCAGATTTATCAGAATTTACGCCGGGGCCCATATTGGTAACTTCAACATAGTCGTCGTCACGTTTTAACAGTTTAATAAAATTATTTACATAGTCCTCATCAATAGAGGTTCCATTTTTCTTATAAGATTGCATAGCCTCCAGTGCAAGGTCAAATTCCTGCATTTCAAAATAACACTTGCCAAGATTAAGGTAGGCATTTGGATTTGTTATAACTTCCATTTCGTATTTTAATGCTGCATTTCTGTAATCTTTTTTTTCAAAATATTCATCGCCGCTTTGTGCGAATGTTAAGCTGTAAACAGCAGTTAAAATGACAATTAGTACTTTTGCTTTCATAATTTTAGTTTTTAGTGTATAATTACTTTTTGATTATTTTTTTGTTAGTTTATTAGGATGTGTGTTTTTATGAACTGAGCATAGTATATTTTTAAACTATATGCCTAGTTTGTTTTTGTTAATTGAGAAAATGAAAAATTAGAAGTGAGAAGTAATATGAAAATAACAGACCATTGAATAGTTAATTTATTTCAATTTTCTTACTTCTACACTTCTTCAATAGTGTTTATTTGCCCAATTTGACTCTTGAGAACCAAAGGGTTTTATCTTTTTTATCGGCCCCGAAGAATACTGCTTTTGAACGATTGTCGATTAATACAATTGGATGTGTGTTGTCAACATAAAAAGCTTGTTTCTTAGTATAGCCGTATGGGTGAAATGCTGAAACAGTAGCTTTCTGAATATCAATAGTTGCAACTCTTGGGTAAAGCAGTAATTTTGAATCAGTTGAACCATTCATTTCAAAAACTATCCATGTTAATGTTTTGCCATCAGGATTTTCAAATTCAACATGAGTTGTTGATTTAGAAGTAGCTTCTTTGCCGGTTTCTACCAAACGATAACCATATTGAGCTTTTAATTTGCCTTGTGAATCAAATTGAAAAAGATTTATATTTCCATATTTTCCATCATTTGATTCCTGTCCACTAACAAATACATCACCTGTACTGGTAACAGTTAACGGGCCAACCTGGAACTTTTTACCTTTATATGAATTTACTTTTTTCATATTAGGAGGGAACTGTAATTTATTGGCGAATTCATCCATTGAAGTACTGGTAATATAGGCTACTTTTCCGTCTTGTATTTTCATTAACTGAAAATTGTCAATTTTTATACTGCCTTGCTTATCATAATATTTGTCATTTTTAGCCTTCATTGCTGCACCATATACATAAACATCGCCGTTTTCGTAAACAGTGAAATCATTAACAACCCAGAAACTACTTGGTGATTCAAATTTTATTTTTTCAATCACATTGGCATTTTTATTTATTCTTACATAATAAAATTCTCTTGGATTTGGGTTAGGGCCTGGATTTTTATACATGCCTAAAGGTGCAAATATTAAAGCTATTGAGTTGTCTGGTAGGTTTTTGTGTGCAACAACACCATAAATATAATCAAATTCTATAATTGATAAATTCTTCTGTTTTAAATTATCAGCACCATATTTCATTGCTACATACCTTCTGTAGTAATTTTGGGCTTTGCCTTCTTTTAAATACCATTCCTGATATCCAATTAACATAACATCACCAGATGCTTCTGAATATGCTCTTTCTCTTCGTGTTCTGGACATAGTGCCTTTGTTTTTTCCATATACATCCATTATCATACCGCCCAGTTGAAAGTTAAAGGTTGGTTCATCGGTTACATAGGTAACCATTTTTACTTTTTTTGATGCGTTCTCCATTAATTTTTTAACAAACTTCGGGGCTTCTTCAGGAATATCAATTGGAGCTTCTATTTGTGGTTTTACTTTTTCTTTAACATTAAATTTGTATTTCCAATAACCCGGCTTATAATATGTATAACCTCCATAAGTTGTGGTACTTGCCGGAACCCATATTCTATAAATATATCCTTTTTTTAGTACTACTTGATTTACATTAAATCCGTCGCCATCAACACGAAGCACCAGAGGGGCTTTCCATTTTTCTTCTGTGTATTCCATGAAATCAAATTTTTTGCTTGCATCCAGGTCATTTAATGTTTCTTCGTTTTCACTAATTTTATTAAAGTCATAGTTATATTTGTAAGTAACATAAACTGACTTTTTCTTTTTTTCTCTGACAAATACTAATGTATATTCTTTTGTATTTTCATCATAATTAAATGAACCGAGATAACCTTTTTTTGCATCTTTTGACAATTGATGCGTTTTTTCTGCTTCAAGTGTTTGAGCTTGAATTAATGAACCAGTAAATGTTACTTGCATTAAAAAACAGCAAATAAAAATTAAATTTAGCTTTTTCATAATTTGTAGTTTTTAGTTAATAATTAAATAAATACTTGTAAATAATAATTGTAACAGTTTTCAAATTATAATTTCATTCAAATTTAAAGCATCCGAAAATCGAATTCAATCAGGGAATGTTCGTAAATTAAGTAGGGTAATTGCAGTAATTTAAACTACTGTTGGTTGAGCTGTGTTAATAGTATTTATTCAACTAAATCATGCATTATTGCATATTTAACTAATCCTGCAATATTATTAATATTCAGTTTTTTCATCAGGTTTGTTCGGTGTGTGTCAACCGTTCTGGGACTAATATATAATCTTTTGCCTATAGCTGAATTTGAAAGGCCTTCAGCTATTAAAGTTAAAATTTCAATTTCTCTTGCAGTTAATGACGAGTCAATTTCTTCTTTGTTATAATCTTTTATATTGTTCAATAAATTGTCGGTAATTTCGTGGCTGTAATGTGTTTTTCCCTTAAAAATGTTTTGTATGGCTGTAACCAATTCCAGTTTTGAAACATTTTTTAAAATATACCCATGAACATTTAAACTCTTAAACTTTTTTACTAAAGAGATATCATCATAAATAGTTAAAACAAGAACTTTTATTTTTGGGTATTTTTCTTTAATAATTGCAGTAGCTTCCAATCCGTTCATTTCCGGCATGTTCATGTCCATTAAAATAATATCGGGTTTTAGCTCTTCCAGAATACTTAGTAATTCTTTACCATTATTAACAGTTTTAATAATTAAAATGTCTTTTTCGTCCTGAAGCAAAGCAATAATTCCAGAGCTTATTACTTCATGGTCGTCAGCTATTATAATTTTTATTTTTTCTGAATTTTGTGGCATAGGCTATATTTGTAGGTTTATTGGTTAGCAGCATTTCCATTTAAATTCACAAACAGCTTATACAAATTTAAAATATTAAATTAATTTTTAAAATTAATTTAATATTCTTTAAAACAGTTACTTGTTAATTTGTTGGAATTCTTATAGTTGCAACAGTTCCTTTTTTTGGTGCTTTTTCAATTTCAAAACTGCCTTCCAGTATATCAGTTCTGGAAGTTATGTTCATTAAGCCTATTCCACCACTACCTTTATTTTCGTTATTTATGCCTTTCCCGTTGTCTTCAACTATTAGTATAATCATATTTTTATTTTTAAATAACTGAACTGAAACTGTAGATGCATTTGCATGTTTAATAATATTAGTAACCAGTTCCTGTGCAATTCTGTAAAGGCCAATTTCCTGATAGTTGGTTAGCCGTTCCTGTATGCCATAAGTTTCAAAATTATAATGAATATTGATTTTTGAAAATACACTTGAAAGCATATCTTCTAAAGCTGGAATTAGTCCGGATTTTGTAAGAGAGCGTGGCATCATATAATTTGAAATCTTTCTTAATTCATTGCATGCATCATTTAATATTGTTATTGAATGTTCATAATTTGTTTTTTTATCGGGGCTGATAATTAGAATATCATCTGATAGTTTACTAAAATACATTGATGCTGCTGACAGCAACTGTCCAATGCCATCATGCAACTCTCTTGCTATCCGGTCTTTCTCTCTTTCTTGTGTTTCTACAATTGCTTTTGTTCTTCGTTTTTCTTCTTTTAATTCAATAATATTCTTAATTTCTTTTTGTATGTATTTTTTGCGTTGGTAAATAAGAATAATCAGTACAATTAAGATTGTTAATATAACTATTCCGGAAATTAATATTAGGTTTTGTAAATAGTTTTGTTTTTGTTTTAATTGACTAATAGCTTTTTCATATAGTATTGTTTGTATTCTTTTCTCTTTTAAGAGCAT
>JAADFW010000120.1 GCA_013152655.1 Chlorobiota bacterium | reverse complement strand
TTTTGAATTGTATAATACAAACGCTGAAATATTGCCTTTTGATGAAAATACTTTTGATTTTGCAATATGTAATTTATCCTTGAATTTTTTTGATAATATTGATTTGTTTTTGCAAAATTTAAGAAGAATACTAAAAACCAATTCAACTTGTTTTTTTAGTGTTCCAATTCCTGAAAGAAAACCCGAAAAAAGTAAAATTCGTGGAACTCTTTATTCTGAAAATGAATTAAACGAACTTTTCAAAAAATATAGTTTTGATTTTAAAAACAAACCGTATGAAAATGGTGCTGTATTATATTTTACGGCAATTCTAAAAGAAAAGTAATTGAATGATAATGAAAACCTGCACACAACAAAAAATAGCAATTATTCTATTTTCTATTTAAATTTGTTTTAATAATAGTTTAACACAAAATATTTTGCATAAAGCTGCTTATATAATTCAAAATAATTCAAACCTTCAGTGTGTGCTTTGTCCGCATAACTGCATTATAAAATCTGGCAAAGTGGGTATTTGTGGTGTAAGAAGAAATAGTGGCAATGAAATTGTAACCGATGTTTACAATAAAATAAGTGCTATGCACAACGACCCAATTGAAAAGAAACCACTTTATCATTTTTTTCCGGGTAAAAACATATTATCAGTTGGCAGTATTGGCTGCAATTTAAAATGTAAGTTTTGCCAAAACTGGGAAATATCACAAACTTCTTGCAATGAGTACAATTATTTAAAATCAATTACAGTATCAGATATTATTGCAGAAGCAAAAAATGACCCTAATAATGCAGGAATAGCCTATACCTATAATGAACCTACTGTTTGGCTTGAATTTATGTTTGATATTGCAAAAGAGGCTAAACAGAGTAATTTAAAAAATGTAATGGTAACCAATGGTTTTATAAATAAAGAACCATTAGCAGAATTATTAACTATAATTGATGCTTTTAGTGTAGATTTAAAGGCGTTTAAAGAGAGTTTTTATAAAGCACAAACTTTTTCAAGTTTAAAACCTGTAAAACAGGCAATTACGACAATAGCAAAGTCTGAAAAATTTATTGAAATTACCAATTTAATTATACCCGGATTAAACGATAAAACTCAGGATTTTACAGAGTTGATAAAATGGATAAAAAATGAATGTGGTATAAATACAGTATTACATATATCGAGATTTTTCCCTAATTATAAAATGAATATTTCTCCAACTCCTGAAAAAACACTTCTAAATTTTTACAATATTGCTAAAAATGAACTCAACTATGTTTACCTTGGAAATACTAATTCTAAAGTTGGACATGATACATTTTGCCCAAATTGTGGCAGGAAAGTTATTAAAAGAATGAGATACGATACAATTGTTGATGGTTTAGATAATGCCGGAAATTGCCTTAATTGCAATTTTAATATACTACCTCCGGAAAATTACTCTTAGTATTAATTAATGCTTTTAAATTATACTTATTTTTTCAGGCTCCTTGTATAATCATGGTTATAAACTATTGTAAATACTGAATTATTGCAAAACCCACTCGCCCTGTCAATTCTTTTAAAGCTAAAGTTTGTTTCAAGTAAATCAGGATTAAAATCATTAATACAAAATCTAAATTCCTTCCCATATAATTGTAAAGCCTGCAAAAAATACAACGTTATATCATAAGCCTGAAAGCTAAATTTTCCGGGTTCTGCTTTATAAACTTTTCTATAATTATCAACAAATTCATTTACTTCATATTTGTTATAATCAATAAACGAGTATGTATAAATATGTGTATTCAAATTATGAAAATAATCTAACGGAATATTACTAAAAGTAACCCACTTATCCATTCCATATAATTTAATATCAAATTCTTTTGTCAAGGTATTTAACTTAGCCATAATATCAGTAACAAAAGCCCTGTTTGCCGAAGGAATTAACACTATATTTTTCATTCCTTTAATCATTGTTTCTTTTACAATTGTATCTTCAGAATTAAAATACAGCAACTCTTGAAAATGTATTTTTTCATTGTCAATATTATCAGCAAATTTCTTTAAATACATTTTTTTAAAATTGCCGGTTAATTCTCTTTCAAAATTAGTTCCATCATGTATTATAATAACATTTTGAAGACTATCTTTCATAACACTATTTAACCAATATTTTGTCTTTATTGACATTGATGGATTCACCTGAAATGCAAAAAAGTTATTTTTTAAAAAATCAGAATTTATTGAAAGTGGCGAAACAATATTTATTTTGTACTTTTTTGCTTCACGCGCAACAATATCCAGGTTGTGTGCATAAACGGGCCCAATTATTAAATCAAAATACTTAAATTCATTTTTTTCTATTAACTCCTTTGTTGCTAAAGTATCATTTTGAGTATCGTAAACAAATAAATTTACATTTATATGTTCCCTTTTTAGCTCTTCAACAGCTAATAAAACACCTTGATAAAATTCAATAAAAATCCTTGATCTATTATAAACATAAACATTATTTTTATTGTCATAATTACCCAAAGTATCGTTAATATTACAATAAAACGGTAGAAATAATCCTATATTAAATGGTGTCTTTTTTTGTTTATAATCAAAATTAAGGCAAGGGTAAGTTGCTGAATCCAATGATGCTTTTTCAATAAAATCATCTTCTGTCTTAACCGTAAGGAGTGAATCATTTTTTCTATTTAATTTTGTAAAAATATAATCATTCAGAATGGGTATTCGAATGGTTTCGCCAGCTATTAGCATTCTGTTTTTTAATTCCGGATTTGCTTTTGATATATCTTCAATTGTAATTTTATACTTTTTAGCAAGAGAAAAAAGCGTCTGCTTTCTTTCTACTTTTAAATAGTAAAATTTATCATCATAAGTTCCTGCTGTTTTCTCAATTAACTTCAATTTATTTTTTGGAATTTTTACTATCTCACCAACTCCTAATTGTTGTAAATTTAATTCCTTATTCGCATTTTTTAAATATTTAACTTTTAAACCATAACTACGGGCAATTGAATATGCCGTCTCTCCAATATCAACATAATGAAATATAAATTCACTATTTTGATTTTCAATTGAATCAGGTTTTGTATCAACTTTTCTTATAATTAGTTTTTGTCCCGGCATTATTTTTTTATCAGAACCGGGGTTAAGTTCATATATTGAATTTATACTAATATGATAAGATTTAGCAATAGAATATACAGTTTCGCTGGGTTTTACAATATGAATTGTATTTAAGGCCTCTGTAGGGTTATTTTCAACAATAGGTATTTTTAGAGCACTATTTTCTTTTAGTCCATTTATTATTTCAGGATTATTCTTTTCTAATAGTTCCTGCGAAACGTTATAAGTATTACTAATTGAATACTTAGTTTCTCCTTTTTTAACAATATGAATATAATATTTTATGCCATCAATTATCACTTTATTATTTGACTTAACAGAAGTAATTGCATTTCCCTGTGCTAAAGAAACAACATGAAGACAAAAAGTTGTTACAAACAGCAACAAAAATATCCTTAATATTTTACCAAATTGCATAGTAAACCGATTTAGATTGAATTTACAATTTTAATAATTCTATTAATGGTAAACTAATTTTATAATGACTAAGTATTACTATAAGAAAACTATCTTTATTTTTAAATGTTTTTTGTAAAGCATAAAGAACAAGGTCGGTAAGTAAATAAAACAGCGAGTTTACTTAAAAACAGACAACTCAATTTTTAATATCACGCTGATATATTCTGTACTTTTTATACACTTTGCCTCCAACCCTATCCATTTCAGCGCGCATTCTTAAATTATCAGCCAATATTACATGACTGTCAATAACCTCCAAACCGGCTTTAATAGCAGCATTTAATAATGTAACAGCCATTACTGCATCTAATCCTCTATTTCTATATTTCTCTTTAATTGCACCAAGCAGAAGATTAAGCTGTTTAGTTTTCTTTTGTAACCGAAGAATTTTAAAAATTCCAAAAGGAATTACTTTTCCTTTTGCCTTCCGAATACCTTCACTTATATCGGGCATTGAAATAATAAACGCTGCAACTTCATTATCTTTTTTGCTTATAACAACATTTACAAAACGAGGATCGATAACCATTAAATACCTGTTTGCAAAATCATCCATTTCAGCATCCTCATATGGTGCAAATCCATAAATATGCGAATATGTTTCATTTACAAGCCTGAAAACCGGCCTTATCCACTTTTTAAGTTTTCTTTTAGAAGTAAACTCCAAAACTTCAAATTCACCTGAATTTAAAGCTCTTTTTGCCATGCGTTTGTATAATTCAGGAGGTTCTGCAGGTATTGGTGCTTCATAATCAACTAAATCGCGTAATTTCTCAAACCCAAGCTTTGTAATTAATTCGGGCATATATGGCAAATTGGGATTAGTAGCAATTATAATAGGTTTATCAAAACCCTCAATCATAAACCCTTGCGGATCCTTATCTGAAAATCCTAACGGGCCTACAAGCTTAACAACTCCTTTTTCTTTTGCCCAGTTTTCAACATAATCAATTAATGCTTTTGCTAATTCCAAGTCATTATAACATTCCATAAAACAAAAACGCGCATGATTTTCATTGTGTTCAGTATTATATCTATGGTTAATAATTCCCATAATACGGCCAGCCATTTCACGGGTGACACGCACGGTAAATTCAAGTGATTCTTTTGAGCCGTATTTCA
>JAADFW010000119.1 GCA_013152655.1 Chlorobiota bacterium | reverse complement strand
TTCTATATTAATAATTTCAAAATTATATATATATTATTGAATATCTGTATTTTACATTTATTAATAATTTATATTTTGCACTTAATTTATAATGATTACAAATTAAGTTGTTAAAAAAGTGAAGTAGTTAGAAAGTGAATGAGTTAGAAAGTGGAAAGTTAAATGATCCGCTTTTACCTTATATAACTTTTAACTCTAATAATTGTATTTGCAGGCATTATAAATGCCTACCGGTTCTCTTTGTTTCCTTCTCATCCTCGTTAGAAACGAGGACGAGGGTAAAAATTAAAATTATTATTTTGTAAGTAAAAATGAAAAGATAAATGATAAACTTATGAATTCAGTAGTATAGCATATATTTCTTCAATAGCCGTTTCGCCCTTTTCAAAGTAAGAGAATGCTTCGTCTGCCAGAGATTTTAAACCTCTTTCTTTCAGTAAGTGAACTATATTAAAATTATTTTCTTTAATATTTTCTGAGAGTCCGGTATCAACAGGTATTACTTCATAAACGGCTTTTCGCCCCTTAAAACCGGTATAAAAGCAATGCTCACAACCTACGGCAACAAAGTGTTTTGTAATTTTACGGGGAGGTTTATAATTATTAGGATATAATTTATTATTAAATTCTTCTTCTTTTTTACAATGAGGACACAATATACGTATTAATCGTTGTGCAACTGAAAGAGATAAAGTGCTTGCAAGTAAAAACGGAGGCACTCCCATATCAATTAACCGTGAAACAGTACCCCATGCTGAATTCGTATGAACGGTTGACAATACAAGGTGTCCGGTGAGTGCCGCTCTTATTGCCATTTGTGCTGTTTCTCCGTCACGTATTTCCCCAAGCATTATTACATCAGGGTCTTGCCTGAGAAAAGTTCTTAAGGCAGCAGCAAATGTGAGTCCTATGTTTTCCTTTAATTGCACCTGGTTAATTCCTTCTAACGTATATTCTATGGGGTCTTCAATGGTTAAAATATTTGTCTGCTCTTTGTTTAGTATTTTTAAAGTAGCATATAATGTAGTTGTTTTACCTGAACCGGTTGGTCCGCTAATGAGTATAATTCCATGTGGTTTTTTAATACCTTCAAGGTAAGCGGTTATTTGTTCGCTGTTAAAACCGAGTGATTTTATATCTATTTCGGTGGCATCTTTACTTAGCAACCGCAGCACTATTTTTTCGCCATGCAGGGTTGGTAATATCGAAACTCGTATATCAAATTTATTATTTCCTTCCGTAAAAAAAATCCGGCCATCCTGAGGCAAGCGTTTTTCTGAAATATCAAGGTTTGCTTTTATTTTTATTTTGTTTATTAATGCAGGGTACTCTTCTCTTTTTAACACATAGCGCTCAACCAACTTACCGTCAATTCTTAAACGTACACGGCATTTTTTTTCGTAAATTTCAATATGAATATCACTGCTGTCAATTGAATTTGCTTCATTTATAAGAAATAGTAAGAAATCATCGCGATTTATATCTGCTTTTATAGTATTTTTTCTTTTTTTCGATGCTTCACTTTTTCTGTAATATTTGCTTAATGACTTTAATATTAAATTAGTAGGTGCTATTATTAATTTTATGTTTTCATCAAAAAGCATTTCTAACTCTTCAGTAGTTTGAAGCAGGTTTTTTGATTCATCAATATAAAATTCAAATATTTTTGTTGACCGGAGTTTTGGTATGATATGATAATGCCAGGCTTGTTCGGGAGTTACCTGTTGCTGAACTTCAGTTGGAATATTTATAGATTCGATCATAACCGGTTAATCAATTGAAAAAAAATACTTTCGTTAAGTAAAAAATCTAAATTAAATAAAACTTTTAGAACAATTAAAACATTTAATAAAAATGATAATGTTCCGGCTAAAGGTATTCTGTAATGTGTTGATTTGCCAAATAAAGCAAAACTAAATATGAGCAGTGTAAAAAAAAAGCCTGTTATATTAAACAAAATAAAATTTACAGGTAAAAACAAAAAGGCAACTGCAATTAAAAACAGTACATCTCCAAGGCCTAAAAAATTATTAATAATTGAAACAAATCTCTTTTTTTTTAGCGAGAAATAAATTGTGAGTATAATTAATTGAAGCGTAATAAAGCTAAAATTGTAAAAGAAACTTATGAATAACCGATTGAATTTGATTTGTAATACCGATATAAAAAAAGAAATAATTAACAGGACAGGGAATAATAACCATGATACTGATTTATATTTAAAATCTTGATATGCAATAATTAATAAACAAACAAACAGGAATAAGAAAAGTAATTTAAGCATTAATCTTTGGTTATTTCTTTCAGGTTTTTATTTTCATCAATTTCCCAAATATCAAAAACACCGTCACCGTCAAAGTCTACTACAGCAGTTGCTTTAGCTTTAAATGCATTGGTTGTAGCTTCAATAACTTCAATTTTGTATTTAGCACTACCACCTTCAGTAACCAGTTTAACTTGTTCAAATCCTATTTCATCAAGGTCTTTTGTGTATTTAGAGTGCAAATAAAAATAATTTTTTTCAAGTAAATGAACCTGCCCTAACTGAAGTTGTGCTTCTGTACTGTGTGCTTTTGATATTAACGGCATTAAACTAGGCAAGGCTAATAAAACCAAAATACCTATTATTACGAGAACAACCAAAAGTTCAGATAAAGTAAATGCCTTTATTCTATTATTTTCTTTAATCGTAAACATGATGTATTTTTTTTTGCAAAGATATAAAAGTTCCTGTTTAGAATTTTAGTTTACCTGATTAAAATAGTTTGTACTTTAAATGTTTTTAAGAATACATTTAACCTGGAAAATGCATACATTTTCTACGATTAAGACTATACCAATAAATTTGAGTTGTTTCACAACCCCAAATTTTGGTATGTCTAAATCGGGGTTTACTTGCGTGAGCTCCCTTCGGTCGGTTCCCGCTTTGCTTCCCACTACCCATCACACATTCATTCAATTCACTCCGTTCTTGCATGAATAAAGCGGGTTAATAAACTATAATATTTCACTAATCAGAATTTTGAAAGCTAAAAGCTTCTAACATTATTTTCTATTGATTAGAAACCAAATTGAGCGACTAAAAAATTGTTGTACTTAGCCTAAACATTGGTAAATACATAGCTATTAAAATAATTCCAACTAAAATTCCTACAAAAATTATAAGAAATGGTTCCAATAGGCTGCTAATCATACTAATTTTATAATCAAGTTCTTCTGAATATTGTTTATCTAATTTTTCAAAAATAAGGCCTAATTGGTTTACTTCTTCGGCAACTTTTATTAAGGAAACCATTCTTTTTTCAAAAAAGGAAAATTGTTGCATACTTTCATTTAATAATTTTCCGTGTAATATATCTTTTTCAATAATAGAAAGTGCTTGCTCAAACGGATAGAAACTTATCATTTTATTTACCATTTGAATTGAATTTAGCATAGGTGTTTTTGAATTACTTAAAAGTGCCATTGACTGACAAAAACGTTCTAAATAGATTTTTTTTATAATTTCTCCCAATAAAGGAAATTTTAATAAAATTAAACTGCTTATTTTCCTGTATAAAAGATTATTTCTTAAAAGATATATTGCTATTATTATAACAAGTAATATTAAAAAGATGAGGCCGCTGTAATTACCAAAAAAATTAGATATACTAATAATTAGTTTAGTAATAGAAGGTAATTCTCCCCCAAAACGGCTAAATACATCAACAAACATCGGAACCATGTAGTTCATCATAAAAAACACGGCTGCAAAAGCAGTTATTAAAACTAAAATAGGATATGAGAACGCATTTACTAACTGGCGACTTTGCTTTATTTTTTTTGTGTAATAAATAGTCAGGTCTTCTAATACATTTTTAACTCTGCCGCTTTCTTCCCCTATTTTTATACTAAAATATTCATAATTTGAAAATTTACCGGTTTTATGTAATGCTTCGGAAAGGCTGCCTCCATTTAAAACAATCTTATTTATATTTTTAAATAACTTTTTATCTGCTTCTTTAGTTTGTTCATCCACAATAATGTCTAATGCGGATTTTATATCTAAACCGGATGATAATAAAATACCTAATTCTGAATAAAACTTTTCCTTTTTTTTGTCTTTTAATTTATTTCCAAAAAGAACAATCTCTTTATTTAAAACAGAAAGAATATTATTTGGAACACTAATTCTATCAGTATTATTTAATTTGATTGCTTTTATATTTCTATTTATTTTATTTAAATCTATCGCCACCTTAATTTAATTTTCAATTAACTTATATTGAGGATATTCTTTAATCAGATGAATTGGAAAATCAAGATTTTCAATTTGAATTTCAATAATTATTTCATTAATAAGTTCTCTGTTTTCATTCTGCCGGGATACTAATACATCGTTTGATTCTATGTTAAAAGTATCTATGCTATTTTTTGCATCTCTGATAATGAACTTATTTTCAATATCATAATAAACCTTAGTACCATTATTGTAAATTAAAGTAATACTTCCATACTCGTAATTTATTTCGTTTGCCAGAATAAAATCACTTTTCATAATTTGTTGTAATTGTATTAGTTCAAGGCTGTTCATATTGTTGCTACTAAATTTGAATAATAAATTGTTAAATGTAATAAAAACATATATTGCCGTAGCAACAACAATACTGCTCAATACCATTGTAACTAACAATTCAATAATAGTGAAGGCA
>JAADFW010000118.1 GCA_013152655.1 Chlorobiota bacterium | reverse complement strand
CATTTAAAATAATTAGTTAAGAAATATATTTTAATCGCTTCAAATGTAAAAATTATTTTTAAATATTATTTTTTAAAAACAGAAAATAATTTTAAAACTATTTTTTTTTATTTCTATGGCAGTAAGAACGAAAATTCAGTTACTTTTGCATTTTTAATAATTTATTTTCATTTAATAACTAAAAAAAGTTCTTTTCATGTTAAGCAGACGACTAATTAGAATAAAAACATTGCATGTACTTTATGCTTATTTTACATCTTCTGACCCGTCAATTAATAAATTTGAAAAAGAATTACTTTTTAGCTTTGATAAAACCTTTGATCTTTACTATGCTCTTTTATTGCTTATAATAGAGGTAAAGAAATATGCCCTGAAAAAAATAGACATAGCTAAAAACAAAAGAGTTCCAACTGAAATAGATTTAAATCCAAATTTGCGTTTTGTTCAAAACAAGCTAATTGAGCAAATTGAAGATAATATTTCATTTAAGAATTATTTAAATAAAAAAAAGATTTCCTGGGTTAACTATCCTGAGTTAACAAAACAAATATACCAGAAGATGGTAAATTCCGATGGCTATAAAAACTATATGGACAATCCTGATCATTCTTATTCAGCTGATAAAAAGTTTGCCATTGAATTTTTTATAAACCATCTTGATTCTTCTGAACTGTTATATCAAGTATTGGAAGAACAAAGTATTTATTGGAATGATGATGTTGAGTTTATTATTAATATGATTATTAAAACATTAAAAGGATTTAATGAGAAAAATGGAAATAGAGCACGTTTAATGCCTTTGTTTAAAAATGAAGATGACAAGATTTTTGCAAAAAAACTATTTCGTAAAACAGTTGTTAATAGTAAAGAGTATTTAGAATTAATTGAAAAGCATACTAAGAATTGGGAAGTAGAAAGAATTGCATTTATTGATATTATTTTTATGCAAATGGCTATAGCTGAAGTAATTGAGTTTGAATCAATTCCTATAAAAGTTACCTTAAATGAATATATTGAAATAATAAAATTCTACAGTACGGCAAAAAGTAGTACTTTCATTAATGGTATTTTAGATAATATTATTACTTCACTTAAAAAGAATGGGAAAATAGTAAAAAGTGGGAGAGGATTAGTTTCGAATTAATTTTTCCTTTACCAAAGTATAAATAGAAATATTGGATAAAATCTGTTTTTTATATAATATAAAGTAAGGTTAGTTAAAGCAAGTTTTGTTTACTTACAAATGAGAGATACCGTTCATCCCTTTTTATTAAATTATAAACTTGTTACTTAAAAATATTTTGAAGATTTTTTTAATATATTATTACATTTGTGATTATATTTTTAAACGAAAAAAACAATATTATTAATGAAAACAAAAAGTATAATTTTAGTTTTAGCATTAGTTTTGTTTGCCATAGTTGCTTGTAAAAACAAAACTGAAAAAAAAGAAATAACTACTGAAATAGTAAATAATCCTGTAACTGCTAATGGCGATTATGACACAAGTGAATTACCAAAATTTGAATTTCCTGAACGAAATCATGATTTTGGAGTTTTAATTCAGGGTGAAAAAGTATCATATACTTTTAAGTATAAAAATGTTGGAGGAGCTGATTTAATTTTACGTTCAGCTAAAGGAAGCTGTGGTTGTACAGTTCCAAAATGGTCAAGAGAACCATTGGCCCCCGGTAAAGAAGGAGAAATTGAAATAATTTTTGATAGTTCGCATAAAAAAGGAAAACAAGTCAAAACAATTACTTTATTGGCCAATACACAGCCTAATAAAGAAGTTTTAACAATAACAGGAGAAGTAGTAATTTCTAATAAATAATAACAGTTAAATTTTTAAACATGAGTCAATTATTGTACGTATTATTAATGGCACCACAAGGTGGTGATCAAAGTCCTTATTCTTCATTAATTTTTATAGGATTAATTTTTGTGATTTTTTATTTTTTCATGATCAGGCCGCAAATGAAGAAACAAAAAGACACCAAAAAATTTAGAGAAGAACTTAAAAATGGAGATAAGGTATTAACTATTGGTGGAATTTATGGAAAAATTTTAGAAGTACGCGAAAAGGTAGTTATATTAGAAGTTGAGGACAAAGTGAGATTGAAAGTGGATAAAACAGCTATTGCTAAAGATAGTTCAGATTTAAATGCTAAATAACATAGTTGGAGGAATTTTTTCTTTTATGTATTAGCTTATAACGTAGAATATCTGAAAAAAGTAATATACACATAGTAGTATAGTAATTAATTTTATATACTGTATTTTAACTTTAGCTTTTCTTATTTTGTCAATAAAGGAATTTTTTCATTACAATATCCGAACTAATTGCCTGATATTTATCTGTAATTTGCAGTAATGTGTTTAAGAATTTTTATTTAACGATAGAAGGACCAATAAGGACTATTAAATTTTAATATTTAGCTTTTGTTAAATTGAAATTGTAATTTTAAAGTAAATTATTTAAATCAATTGTATTAGAATCAGCTATTTGTGAAATACAAGCTTTTAAAAAGATTTTTAATTATAAGAAACTTTATACGTCAAAAGATTGATCGTAAAGTAATAATTTTTTTATTTTTTTTATGTATTTCAACTTTTTTCTGGTTACTTAATGCTTTAAGCAAAGAATATATAACCAATATTCATTATCCGGTCAGGTATTCAAATTTTCCTAAGAATAAAGTTCTGGTTGGTGATTTACCTGTTAAACTTGATATTAGAGTTAAAGCTTTTGGATTTACATTGCTTAAATATAAAATTAAACCATCGCTGGCACCTATAAATCTTGATTTGCGTTCTACTACTTTTTATCAAAGTTCTAATTTGCACAAAACAGCTAATTATTATATCCTTACTCGTTATGAGCGTGATAAAATTGACAAACAATTAAGTAGCGAAATTCAAGTAATTGAAATTTCACCCGATACAATTCATTTTCAGTTTGTAAATGTAATTCAAAAAAAAATACCTGTAAAAGCTAATCTTAATGTTGCTTATGAAAAGCAGTTTATGCAAAATGGGAAAATAATTATTGAACCTGATAGTATTATAATTAAAGGGCCTCAAACTATTTTAGATACGATAAATTATTTTAAAACTAAGAATGAGAAATTTGTAAATGTATCAGATACAATTACTGAAAATGTTGAATTATTAACAATAAAAAATGTTAAAACTTCGAAAAGTAAGGTTAAAATAATATGGCCTGTTGAAAAATTTACGGAAACAACAATTTTTATTCCGATTGAAATAAGCAATTTGCCTGACACTTTGAATATGACAATTTTTCCAAAAAAATTGAAAGTATCATTTTTAGTAGCTCTAAGTAATTATGAAAAGGTAAAAGAATTTATGTTTAAAGCTTTTGTAGATTATAGTAAAATTAACGAAAGTTTAAATGATAAATTGAAGATTGAATTGATTAAGTATCCTGATTTTATAAGTTCTATAAAGCAATATCCTCTGAATGTTGAATATATAATTGAAAAGTAATGCTAATAGTTGGATTAACCGGAGGAATTGGGAGTGGCAAGTCTGTAATTGCAAATGTATTTGACAAATTAGGTATTCCTGTATATAACTCAGATGCTATGGCAAAGTATTTGATGAACCATTCACTTGACTTGAAAAAAAAGCTGATTGAAAGTTTTGGAAATAACATTTATGACAAAAATGGCAAATTAGACAAAGCACATTTAGCAAGTGTAGTATTTAGCAATAAAAATAGGTTGGAAAAATTAAATGCTTTGGTTCACCCTGAAGTGAACTTAGATTTTAAAAATTGGCTTGAAAAACACAAATCAGCTCCTTATGTTTTAAAAGAAGCAGCTATTTTAATTGAAAGTGGATACTATAAAGAGATTGATAAAGTTATTTTAGTAACAGCTTCAGAAAAAACACGAATAGCAAGGGTTATAAAACGGGATAATTGTACAAAAGAGGACGTTGTAAAACGAATTAGAAATCAGTGGACAGATGAGAAGAAAAGTAAATATGCTGATTATATTATATATAATGATGAGAATAAGATGATTTTGAAAATAATTTTGAAAATACATAAGCAAATATTAAATAATTTATAATGGCAAAATTTGGAAAATGGATATCAGCTGGCTTAGGTTGGGCATTTTTTGGGCCAATTGGTGGAATACTCGGCTTTGCAATAGGATCAATGTTTGATGGTGCTGAACAAAGGCCAATAACTGATAAAACAGGAACAACAACAGGTGGTTATGCTATGTCGTTGCTTGTATTGGTTGCAGCTGTTATGAAAGCAGATGGGAAAGTGTTAAAATCAGAACTTGATTATGTAAAAAAATATTTTATTCAAAGTTTTGGAAGTGATGCAGCAAGTGAAGCAATGATAATGCTAAGAGATATATTAAAACAGCAAATACCATTAAACGATGTTAGCAGGCAAATAAAACAAAATGTTGATTACTCAGGACGTTTGCAATTGCTCCATTTTCTTTTTGGTATTGCTGCGGCCGATGGTGTTATACATCCTTTTGAATTAAAAACTATTGAAATTATTTCTAAAAATTTAGGTATAAGCCAAAACGACTATAATTCAATTAAATCAATGTTTTACGATGATGTTGACAGCTCTTACAAAATATTGAATATTGATAAAACAGCTAGTAATGAAGAAATAAAAAAGGCTTATCGTAAAATGGCAATAAAATACCATCCTGATAAAGTAAGTTATTTAGGGAAAGAATTTCAGGAAAAAGCAAACGAAAAATTTCAAAAAGTGAATGAAGCTTATGAAAAAATTAAAAAGGAACGTGGTTTTGTGTGAAAGTGAATTAGTTTTTAAAAAGAAATATTTATACTTGCAGTTTATTTAATGCAAATCAATTTATTATCAAATTAAATTATCAACTTATGTTAAAGGATATACTTTCAATTACCGGAAAACCAGGTTTATACGAATTAGTTTCGCAAACAAAAAATGGATTAATTGTTGAATCGCTAATTGATAAAAAAAGATTTCCTGCATTTTCTTCTTCTAAAATTTCTGCACTTGAAGATATTGTGATATTTTCAGAAAATGAGGATATTCCTTTAGTTGATATTTTTAGAGCTATTTCAGATAAAGAAAATGGTGGTAAATGTATTAGCCATAAAGAACCTAATGATGCATTAAAGAATTATTTTGAGAATGTAGTACCAGAATATGACCGTGAGCGTGTATATGTTTCTGATATAAAAAAAGTATTTGCCTGGTATAATATTTTGCAAGGCCTTAATATGTTGGATTTTAAAGATGAAAAGAAAGAAAATACTGAAGATAAAGCGGAGAATACTGACAAAAAAGAAGAAGTAAAAAAGGTAAAAGCTACAAAACATGTTCAAAAGAAAAATGCAACTGTACAAAAAAAAGGAACTACCGCTGCTAAAAAAGTTCAAACCAACACAGTAAAAACTAAAAATAAATAGGAATAGCTTGTTTATTGATTTTAACTGATTGATTAAATTCAGTTATAGTAGTTTTTGCCAGTCTTTAATTGGTTCTTTTATTTGCATGAGCAATATCAAAATGAAGTATAACTAAATCCCATGCTAAATTGTATAATGCCGATGTAATAGCTGTTGCCGACTAAGCATTGGACTAATGCAAATATCCAATCGGCATAGTTTTATTCCTACTTTTATTTCGCTTAAAAAAAAATATTATTCAGAAAAAATGAAAAATTCTTCCAAAATAAATACTCACTTAATCCGAAAATATTTACCTGAAAACTTAGAAATTGATAGTTGGCAATCAATTAAGAAATATTTTGATGAATTATTAGAAACAAACCTTGACAGTTTGGAGGAATTACAAAATTGGCTGCACAAAAAAAGTGAATTAGAATCTGTGTTGGAGGAAAACCTTGCCTGGCGATATATTAAGATGAACTGTAATACAGAGGATAAAAGTATTGCTGAGAGCTTTAATCATTTTGTAACAAACATTGAACCCCGAATTACTAAAAATTCAGATTTATTAAATAAAAAATTAATTCAATCAGTTGTTCTTTCTGAGTTAAAAGGAAAAGAATATTTTGTAATGTTGCGGTCAGTAAAAAGAAAAATTGAGATGTTTAGAGAAGAGAATGTTCCGATTATTGCCGAATTGCAAAAGATAGAACAAGAATATGGGACTATTTCATCTAATATGACCATCTATTACAATGAAAAAGAATTAACCTTACAACAAGCATCAAATTATTTAAAAAGTACAAACCGTAAAGTAAGAAAAAAGGTTTATGAGCTGATTTCTGCGAGAAGGAATGAGGAGATTGAACGATTTGATAATTTATTAAGCCGGTTAATTGAAAAAAGAAATTTAGTTGCATTAAATGCGAACTATAAAAACTACAGAAAATATAAATTTGATGACCTTGAACGCTTCGATTATACTGATTCTGATTGTGAAGAATTTCATGAATCAATAAAATCTGCTGTTGTTCCATTAGTTAAAAATATTCATGAATATAAAAAGCAAAAACTAGGTTATAACGAATTAAAACCATATGATTTGGATGTAGATTCGGATTTAAAACCTCCTTTAAAACCATTTTCAAACTCAAAAGAACTTATTTCTAAAACATTGAAATGCTTCAATGAGATAAATCCTGAATTTGCTAAATTTATTAGCATAATGGATAAAAATGGATATTTAGATATTGAGTCACGAAAAGGGAAAGCTCCCGGAGGCTTTAATTATCCTCTGTATGAAAGTAATATTCCTTTCATATTTATGAATGCTACCGGTAATTTACGTGATGTTGAAACAATGGTTCATGAAGGGGGACATGCAGTTCACTCTTTTTTAACTTCCAAATTAGATTTAGTTGATTTTAAAAATTTGCCATCAGAGGTTGCTGAACTTGCCTCTATGTCAATGGAACTAATTTCAATGGAACACTGGAATCATTTTTTTAGTAATGAGGATGATTTAAAACGAGCAAAACAATCACAATTAGAAGGAATAATTAATGTACTGCCATGGATTGCTAAAATAGATAAATTTCAGAATTGGCTTTATGAATATCCTAAGCATAATTTTTCTGAGAGGAAAGAAGCCTGGGTTAAAATTGCAAATGAATATGAAAGTGGTATAGTTGACTGGAATGATTATGAATTAAATTATGTTTTTCAATGGCAAAAGCAATTACATATTTTTGAAGTTCCTTTTTATTATATTGAATATGGTTTTGCTCAATTAGGAGCTATTGCCATTTGGAGAAATTACAGGAAAAATCCGGTACAAACACTTAACGATTATATTAAAGCATTAAAACTTGGATATACTGTTACTATTCCTGAAATATACAAAACAGCAGGGATAGAATTCAATTTTTCAAAAAAGTATATTAATGAATTGATGGAATTTGTTTTAGAAGAATTGAACGCCTTAAGATAATATGTAAACGTTAGCGTTAGTTCTTTTTTGTCAGAGTCTTGCTCCCGGGAGCGTAATTATAAATTCAGAGCCTTTATTTAATTCACTTGTAACGCTTATTTCTCCTTTATGCCTTTTTACAAATTCCTTACAAATTATTAGGCCTAAGCCTGTACCTTTTTCACTATTAGTTCCTTTGGTTGAAAAACTTTCGTCTAACTTAAATAGCTTGGCAAGATTTTCTTTAGAAATACCAATACCTGTGTCTTTGACTGTAATTTGTATAAAATTGTTTTTTTCTTCAGAATAAATATCTATTTGGCTTTCCTTTTCAGAAAATTTTATAGCATTATTGATTAAATTGTATAGAATAGATTTTAACATATATCTATCTGCAAAAACCATGGTTATTATACTTGTATGATTGACTATTTCTATACGTTTTGATTTTTTTGCTAAACTTACAAGGTCAATACATTCATTTATGGCTTCATTAAGATTAACATTTTCAGGATTAAATTCAATTCTTCCGGTTTGTGTCCTTGCCCATTCTAAAAGATTTTGTAATAATTCGTAACCTTGTACTGCCGATTTTTCAATTAAGTCAATAAACTCAAGTTTCTTTTCATCATCATATTCATTGTAATTTTCAACTAACAAATTAGAAAATCCAATTAATGCATTAAACGGATTCTTTAAGTCATGAGCTATTATTGAAAAGAATTTATCTTTAGTAGCAATTAGTTTTTTTAATTCCTTTTCAGATTCATATAATTTATTACTTATAATTTTTCGCTTTGTTATATCCCGTGTAACTCCTTGTATTCCGTTAATTTTAGCATTATTGTCGAAAGTTAAGGAGGTTGTAAATTCAGTATATATAATATTTTTATTTTTATGAATTAATTCTTCTTCAATTGGCTTAATGTGTTTAAGTGCTTCAATATTGCCTTCTTCTAAGTCTTTAAGCCCTTTTTTGAAAAGTGTTAAAATATTATCATATGATTTGGCTGTATGTGATACATTTAGCGGAGTTTGCATGTATTCTTCAGGTGTATAACCGGTTAGCTTTTCAATTGACGGGCTTATGTATGTGAACCTCATTTGAGTATCCATTTTCCAAATCACATCAGACATATTGTTTACTATAATTCTGTACTTACTTTCACTTTTTTTTAGTTTTTCAACAATTAATTTATTTCCTGCTAAAGCTTTGTTTATTTTACTTAATGACAGTAATAGAAATAATACTCCTATTAGCCAAATAATAAATATTATTATGGAAAATATATGTAACAAACCCTGTTGCTTTTTATTAATTATATCTATCGGAAAAGTAAAGCTTATAGCTCCTAAATAGTTGTCTGAATTAAAATTTGTATGGCATTTAGAACAACTTTCCTGCTTTTTTAAAGGTTTTATTAGTTGGTAATAATCTTTTCCATTTTCTGTGAAACTATGAGAAATAGTTGTTGTATCGTTTTTTAAACCATTGAGTATGCCTATTTCAGTTTTAGTTGGTGTGTTTTCTGTATTTAGTGGATTTTCTCCAAACATCCTTATTTTAATTTGATTATTCTTGTGTAGTTTGTTAAAAAACTGTTCAATAATTTGCCTTGGGCTTAAGAGTGTTAGTGTATCTTTATTGTCAAGTACTATATCTCTTTCTTTTACTGACTTTAAGAATGGATTTGCCTTAATTTTAGAATTAATTTTTGTATAAATACCATTTTGAACAAAACCGGAAAAATAAATATCAGAAAAAGTATTTAAAACTGTTTGCTTATGAACTTCAAGAATATCATTTGTTTTATTTTTAATCAGTAAAAATCCGGATACAAAAATTATAATATTTATGATTGTCCAACTGATTATAAATATTATATAGTGTTGCTTGATTCGTATATTATGAAATACAGAGTTATTAGCCATTTAAAAGTATTTAATTAACTAATTATACCATATTACATACATTTTGTTACGTTTAGATTTCTAAAATTGGTAAGTTAGATATAGCTGGTGACGAATCAACTATAAAATGAATTAAATGCTCAATAAATGAAGATAAATGTATAAGGTTGAAAATACAAAAATAACATTAGAAGAGGCTTATTCTAATAAGAAATGGTAGGTTATGCTTCCTGTTTGCCGTGGTGGTGCGTCAGGCTTTGTGTCAAATTTAGCATTTAAAGCAGCTTTTTTAGCTGCCTGCATAAGTTTATTGTCTGTAATTGTTGTGCCTTTTTTCCCGGGAATAGCATCAACAACATTCCCATCTCTGTCAACAATAACTTCAACAACAATAATTCCTTGTTCTTGTTTTACATAATCAGGTTTGGGCAGAGTTAACGGATTCCTTCCTTGCAGGCTGAAAGAAACACCATTCTCACCTTTGCTGTTTCCAACATAATTATCAGCATTCGGAGCTCCGTCAATTTTCCCCTGGTTTCCTGTTCCTTTTGTTTTTCCTTCACTTCCGGTAGAATTACTCTCGTTTCCTTTTGCAAATTGTTGTTTCATTCTTTCTTCAAGAATTCGTTTTTGTTCTTCTCTCTTTTTTTGTTCAATTTCAGCTTGTTTTTGTTTCTCTATTTCTTCAAGTCTTTTTCTTTCTATCTCAGCCTTTTTAATACGTTCTTGTTTTTCTTTTTCTTCTTTCTTTTTTTGTAAAGCAGCATTTACCTCCGGAGCATCTTCTGTTTCTTGGGTTAATATTTCTTCTTCAGTATTTTCAACTTTTGCTTCTTCTTCAGTAACAGGTTGACTTACCGGCTCCTCAGGTATAAAAACTTCTTTTTTTGGAGGTTCAATTTCACCTAATCCTGTATTATCTGTTCCAAAATTTACTAAAATACCTTCTTCTTCTGGTAATGGGAGAGGAGTAGTGAAGCCTTTATATAAAATAAAAAATGCAATAAGAGAAATATGAAACAAGATTGTTCCAAAAATTCCCCTTCTGTGATTTTTTAAATATTTAAACATGAATATAAAAGTTTGAAATGCTGTTAGTTAAAACAATAATTATACCAACGAGCATTAAGGGCTTGTAGCTAATATCAGTTTATATTTATTGTTTTTTGCAATATTCATTACTTTAACAACTTCTTCCATAGGAACAGTTTTATCCACATGTAATGAAATTGTTGGGTTATCTTTCCCTTGTAAATTTTGTTTTATAATTTTTTCAAGTTGAGAAAAGGGAACTTTAACAATAATACCGTCAGAATTAGGAACAAAAAAATCGTATCTGTTTCCCATATCTTTAATAGATACGGTAGTTAAAGGCTTTGCACTAGTTTGCGAATTGCTTTTTGGTAAAAGTAATTTTAAGGCATTTGGATTAATTAAAGTAGATGTTATCATGAAAAAAATCAATAAAAGAAAAACGATATCAGTCATTGAAGACATGCTGAAATTCGGACTTACTTTATTTCTTCTTTTTAGAGCCATGGTTCTGTTATATTTTAGTAAAAGTAATACACATAATATGAGTAAATTGTGAATAATTAACTTACAGGTTCGTTTAGCAAATCCATGAATTCGGTTGTTCGTGCTTCCATTTTAAAAACAACTTTTTCAACCCGGGCAACTAAAATATTGTAAGCAAAATAAGCTAAAATACCAACAATTAAACCGGCTACTGTTGTTACCATTGCCTGGTAAATACCACTTGACAGTAATGATACATCAATATTGCTTCCTGCATTTGCCATTTGATAAAAAGCATTAATCATTCCCATTACAGTTCCCAAAAAACCAATCATAGGAGCTCCTCCCGAAACTGTGGCTAAAGCAGGTAATCCTTTTTCAAGTTTAGAAATTTCTAAATTCCCAACATTTTCAACCGCCGCATTTACATCATTTAAAGGCCGTCCAATACGATTTATTCCCTTTTCAATCATTCTGGCTATCGGGTTTTCTACTGTTCTACATAAAGTTAATGCCGATTCAATTTTACCTTCATGTATGTAATCTCTTATTTTATCCATAAAACTGGTATCTTCCCGTGCTGCTTTACTAATAATATAGTATCGTTCAATAAATATATACACTGCAATAATTGATAATAATATAATTGGTATCATTATCCAACCACCTTTAATGGCTAAATCCCAAAACGACAGTGTTATTTCTGATGGTTGGCCTAATAGATTTTGAGCCGTATTGGCTGTATTAGCTTGTAATAATATTAATTGATTCATTTTCTTTTTTAATTTATTTTAAAAACTGAAAAAAACTTATTTTGTTGTATTCGCGAAATTAACGAATAAGCTTTACTTTTTATTATTTCTTTTAAATAAATCAGAAAAATTATTAAATTCTTCCTGATAAAAGAGGCCAATGCCTTGTGTATATGGTGCTGTTTCGTATTCATAATAATTTGTATTCGCTTTATTATAAACTGCCATACGCAATTTACCACTTTTATTTAGTTTTATGCCTAGTATAAAATCGCTAATAATGTTGCTTGAATTTTGTGAAGTATTTATATTATTAGGATTTTGGCCTCCTATTCCAAAGTTAGTATCAATTGTTAACCTATCGTTTAATAGTTGCGTTGAAAGTGCAATTTCAACTTGTTGCGAACTAATATCGTCGCCTAATTGATAATTTAATCCCAGGTCAACATCATCGCTAATTTGCGAAAGCCAATGACTTAACTGGTTTGATAATAGTTCAGTAGCACTTTTTTTTGCGTCGTTTATATCGGCAATAATAGGTGTTGTTACTGTTTGCCCGAGGTTAAAATATGGTTGAAATCTATTTAATACTAAAAGTGATATTAATTGCTTATTCATTTCATCTTCAGGAAAACCGCTAATTATAGATTTAATATATTCTTTTTCAGGTTCGGAAGGTGGTGGAATATCAATGTTAAATTTAATATTTGGATTGAGTAATTTACCGGTCATTAGTAATTGACAGTCAACAGGATACCTGATACTTTTATAGCTAGAGTCGGGAATTAAATCCATAATGGATGCCTTTTTTATAGAATAAATTGCTTTTAAGTCAAGGTCAGCATTATAGGGGTCGCCATTCCAACTAATCTTTCCACCTTGCTCAATATCAAATTTTTTGTTTATAACATTTTGTAGGGTAAATAAATAATTTCCTTCAACAATATTGTAATCGCCATACATAGTAAAATTACCAAGTGTATTAATTTTCATATTAAGCTCAGCATTTCCTTTACCTTTTATAACATCGCCAACTTTTGAATCGAAAATTATTTGAACTTCTGCATCAGGTGTAACTTCCAAATCAAAATTTAATTGTATTCCTGAAAGATCAACATTGTATGTTTCCTTTTTTTGTTCAGGTATAAATTCATCATTTACAAATGTGATATAATTGTTTTGGGTAGCAATATCACTTGATGTTAAGGGGATATAGAAAATTGTATTTTTTTCAGTTTTTGCCGATATGTCCATAATAAGATTTTCAGGTGTGCCTGAAATATTTATTAGTCCACTTCCATAGGCAGTGCCAAAATATAAATTATTGTCTTTTTCCTTAGTATTTAATAATAAATAATTATTTGCTTCAATATTTAAATTAAAGCTGTAATCCCTGAAATATTTGTGTGAAATTATTCCATTAACTATTGCCAGATTTCCATCAGAATCATAAAGTTTTATTTTTTCTAAAACAATTTTATTCTTATTTAAGGTAATGATATTTGAAAAGTTATATTTTGTTTTAAGGTAATCAATGTTAAAAGATGCTTTTTGCACTTTTAAATCACCCAGTAAAACCGGATTTGACAATGTTCCTTCAAGTTTTAAGTTTCCTGAGGCAATTCCCCTTAAATCTGAGCTTACTTCCTTAAAATAGGGTTGAAGAATCTTAATTCGTAATTTATTAAGGTTAAGGTCAAAATTTATTGATTGATTACTTGGTGTATAGTCTCCAATTAATAAAACTGTGTTAACATTTTCTCTTTTTACCTGAGCATTTACTAAGACCTTTTTTGAAAGTTTATCCCAATAACTTTTTATGTTTATATTACCAAGTGGTTCGTTATTTAAACTTGCATTTTCAATAAATAGTGCCGAAGTAAACAATTTGTTATTATAAAATGAGGTGAGATTTGAAGAGCCATTTAAAATACCACTTAATTCAAATCCTTTTTGTTTTGCAAAATCATTAAATAAATCAAGGTTTATATTATTATATTTAGCATATAAAGTATCGTTTTCTAATTTTGAAATTATTCCTTTTAATGCAAAAAATTGTTTTTTATGAGCTATTAAAAAATCATTAATAAAAATAGCTGAGGAATCAATTATTAATTGGGTTTGAGTAACCTTCCACAATGAATCTGCCAGTACTAACTCTGATGGAAAGATATTTATTTGTGTTTTTAAATTTTTGGCTGAATCAATACGTGAAAATATGCAGTTTGCACTAAAATAGCCACGGTATAGAATGCTGTCTTTATTATCCCATATTGTTTTTAGTTTTATAGTATCGTGTTTAATACTTGTCTCTAAATTATAGTTTTCAATGAAATTAGTTTTATTCAAATATAGTTTTTTGCAATTTATAGCTAATTGTAGTTTTTCGTTTTTTATTTCAGCTTTAAGTTCTAAGTCAGAAAATTTTTTATTGTTAACATTTATTTCATTGGAATGACAGATTGCTTCAAAAGATCTATCATTTGAATTGTAATAGCCTCCAAAAATAGTATTGGGTGAAATAGAAAAATCAGGAAAAAAAACTAACGATAGATTATCAGTATTCTTTAAGTTTAATTTAAATTTAAAATCATTTATATATTTTTCATTTCTATGGACTGTTTTATTTGTTACCGAGGGAAGTAATATATTGCCAAGGTTTTTAATAATGTCGGCAAGTGCTATAAAATTATATTTTCCAAAAATTTTCCCGTCTAAATAATCGGAATTTATTACCAGTTCTTTTTCGTTTTCCAATTTATTTGTAAAAACTGATAATTTTTTTAGTACTATAGTATCTCGTTGATTTTGATAATTGGCATTATAAATATCTATTCTTCCATTAATATTGTCAATACTGTTGCCTTCAAAATTTGCTGTTAATGAAAGTGCTAAATTAGAAGTGCTATTTTTAATGTCAATTTGTAAGTTATTAAGGTTTGCTTTCAAAATATCGGCATTAAAATTAAAAACCGGTGTGTCTTTTGAATAATCTATGCGCCCAAAGAAATCAAGATTTAAATTTGGGTCGTTTATTATTACCGATCCGTCAAATCTTTTATCGAATACTACTCCTGAGAGATTTATATTTTGGTACGTGTAGTTATTGATATCAATACTTTTTAGCTTCGCATTAAGCGTAAATTCCATTTGCTTACCCGGTTCTATAAATCCTTTAATATTTGATCGCCCACTCATTAATCCTAAATAATTATTTGTCTGTAAGAAATTTCCAATATTAAAATCATTTGATTCTACATCGCCTGATATTTTAATGATATTGTTTTCATTATTTCTATCGATTTTGGCATCTGTAAATAGTTCGCCTAAATCAGTTTTTAAATTCCCGTATATCACAAATTCTTTAATAAATCCGGTTATTTCGCCAAAAAAATGAAGTGTGCCAAATAATTTTATTTTGTCAGGCAACTTAAGCGTTTTTGACAAATTAAAAGGTGGTAAAGGAATCTTTTCAATATCAGATTTTGTTGTTATAAATTTGTTGGATTTTACAAAAAAGAAACTATTATTAATATCAGGCAAGCCATTTATTGTTACATTTCCTTCAAAATGAGTGAAATCACCAAATTTTAAATTTAACTTTTTAAGCTTTAGGTTGTTGAGCCTGCCACTAATAATACCGGAAATAACAATTTTCTGGTCAAGATTTTTTAATGAAGGCGCAAAATAGGAAAAGTCTGCTAAATGTAAAACTGATTTTTTAAAAGCACTTTTAATCTTAACCTTATAACTAAAGTGTGAAAAATCTTTAATATTGTTATAGTAAAATTGCAGGTTGTTGGCATTTATATTCGATTTTGATGTTGATAAATGAAGGTTGCTAAAAAACAACGAGGTTTTAAAAATTGATAAATCCGAGGTGAAATTATCCATGTAAAAACCACTCTTTTCAACGAAATTTAAATTGTTTATACTTAAAGTTGTTTTGTTATTGTGAATATTTACTTTATTAACAGATGCATTTAAATTATTTATTTCAACGTTTTTATAATTAATTCCGTACGGTTGATTTTTTTTATCGAAGCTTGAATAGCGGCAAGTTGATTGAATAATTTTGAATTCAGTACAACTAAAATCCCATTTATTGTTTAAACTATCGTTAGTTGCTTTTTTGTTAAAAAGAAATTGGAAATTATAAATTTCATTTTCATCTTTTGTAATACAGGCTAAAGCTTTTTTTATTTTAATATTATTGAAAAACAACTTTTGTTTTTTTAATTTAATAAAAACAATACCTGCATCAAGTTCATCAATAAATAATAAAGTGTCATTTTGTTGATCAAATATTAATACATTGTTTAGAATTAGACGATTAAAAAAATTGAAATCAACCTTCTTTATCGTAATTTTAGCTTTATATTTTTGCGATAACTGGTTTGCTATTTTATTGACTAAAAAAGTCTGAATTTGACTATTTTGAATTAGTACAGAAGCTATTGATGAAATAAATACTAATAAAATAGTGGCTATTATTAATAGTCTTAATGCCTTTTTTAATATTATATGTATTTTGTGTTTTAACAACTTTTGAATATTTCTCTTAATGGAATAGATATTTACTGAATATTGAGAATCTTATTTAGTGGTGATTATTAAATTTAAATAAACTATATTGATTTATAAGTTTATAATTTTCAATTAATTACAAAAAAAATAAAAAAATTAGAGAAAACGATTTATTTTTTGGTAAATATGCAGCTAATTTGTATTAAATGATAATTTATATATGTCGGTTTATATTTTAGGAATAGAATCTTCATGTGATGATACTTCGGCAGCAGTTATAAAAGATAATGTACTTTTGTCTAATATAACCGCTAATCAGGATGTGCATAAAGCTTATGGAGGTGTAGTGCCGGAATTGGCATCAAGGGCTCACCAACAAAATATAATTCCCGTAGTTGATTTAGCAATTAAAAAATCAGGTATTAATATAAATCAGCTAAATGGGATAGCTTTTACTCGTGGCCCCGGTTTATTAGGTTCTTTATTGGTTGGAACTTCGTTTGCAAAAGGATTTTCATTAGCATCTAAAATTAAGATGATAGAAGTAAATCATTTACAAGCACATGTGTTGGCAAATTTTATTATGGAAAAGAATGCTGAAAAAAATAAACCTGAATTTCCTTTTTTATGTTTATTAGTTTCCGGAGGGCATACACAAATAATATTAGTTGAAGATTATTTAAAAATGACAGTTCTTGGAACTACATTAGATGATGCTGCCGGTGAGGCTTTTGATAAGTGTGCTAAAATTATTGGCCTTCCATACCCCGGGGGGCCACATATAGATAAATTAGCAAAAAACGGCAATAAACAAGCTTTTGCTTTTACAAAACCAAAAATAAAGGATTTAGATTATAGTTTTAGCGGGCTAAAAACAGGGTTTCTTTACTTTGTTCGCGATAGTGTAAAAGATAATCCTGAATTTATTAAAAACAATTTAGAAGATTTATGCTCGTCTATTCAGCATACAATAATTGAAATTTTATTGGATAAGTTAAAAATTGCTGCTCAAAAAACCGGCATAAGTGAAATAGCAATAGCAGGAGGTGTGTCAGCTAATAGTGAATTAAAAAATAGATTAGTAGAAATGTCAAATGAAAACAACTGGCAAGTTTATATTCCAAAGTTTGAATATACAACTGACAATGCTGCTATGATAGCTATTACCGGTTACTTTAAGTATTTAGAAGGAATATTTGCTTCTCAGGATATTGCACCAAAAGCCAGGTTTGAGATTTAATTTGGGGTTGAAAATATTTCGGGTCAATTATTTTTTAATGATTCAATATCTTTTTTGTTTGCATTAATAATGCCATTTTCTGTTATTATGCCGGTTATAAATTTTGCCGGAGTTATATCAAATGACGGATTTAAACAATCAGACCCCGGCGATGTAACTTGAATTTTGTGAATATTTCCATTTTTATCGGGGCCACTTTGAAATTTAATTTCATCACAACTTCTATATTCAATGTTAATTTCATCACCGCTTAAACATGAAAATTCTATTGTTGAAGTTGGAGCAGCTACATAAAAAGGGATATTAAATGTTTTTGCGGCTATTGCTTTTTCGAGCGTTCCTATTTTATTTGCAACATCTCCATTTATTGCAATTCTGTCAGCACCAACAATTACCATATCAATTTTTCCTAACGACATTAAGTATGCGCCTGCGTTATCCGGAATAATTTTATGAGGAATATTTTCGTTGTTTAATTCCCATGCTGTTAATCTTGCACCTTGTGACCTGGGCCTTGTTTCATCAACATAAACAGTAATTTGCTTTCCTTCGTGATGTGCTTTGTAAATAGGAGATAAGGCAGTTCCATAATTTACAAATGCTAACCAGCCGGCATTGCAATGGGTTAATATATTCATTTTTTGTGAAATCAATCTGTTTCCATATTCTCCAATTTTTTCGGAATCAAAAGCATCTTTATCTGCAATTTTTTCTGCTTCTTTAAAAGCATTATTTACTGAAATTAGTGCTGCATTATAAACTTTTTCAACTGCATAAAATAAATTTCTGGCTGTTGGCCTGGTATGTTCTATATGAAAACGTGCTTCTTTTAGAAAAGATTCATAATTGTTTTTTTTTGATTCACGGGCAGCTTGTGCCATTGCATAACCTGCGGCAGCTCCAATTGCTCCTGCTCCCCGAACTGTCATATTAATTATGGCATTGCAAGTTTGTATGTAATTTTCTGATTTATATATTTTAAATTCAAACGGCAATAAATTTTGTTCAATAAGAAAAACTTCACCGTCTTTCATCCAAACAGTTCTATAGTTTATATTATTTACTTTCATATATTAGTTTTGTAAGTAGTTACTTTTTTAAACGATAATCTAAAACTAAAAGTGTTAGAAAAAATTATTCAATCAATACGGGTTTTTTATTATCAGTCAATTATTGTTTAGTGAAAGTAATGGAGATTTATATAAATATATTGCTGCTTTTTAAAGAGTATCTATAGTAGTAATTAATTATTAAGCATGGAATATAAGAAGTGGCAGTTGTGATTTAAAGATAAATTTTTTTGTGAAACTCGGATTTAAATATTTTGTAAATACATTGCGTTTATGAGTTGTCATAGCTATTAAGTCAATTTTTCTTTGACTTAAAAAATCTTCAAAACCATTAATTATGTCATTACTCTCAACAATACTGCAATCAATATTCATTTTATCAAATTTACTTCTCACTTTATTTCTTAAATTAACCATTTTAACCATATCTTGCCACTCTTTTTTTACATAGCAAATATGTACACAATTTAATGTTACTTCAAAAGAAGAAAATATATCGGCAAGTTTATCAATAGCTTTATCATCACTTTCTCTGTAATCGGTTGCATATAAAATATTATTAATACCTTTAAAATCAGACTTTTCTGGAATAACCAAAACCGGAATGTTTGCGTTTTCAACTATTTTTTCAGTTACACTTCCAAACAAATCACGTATTAATCCTCCTTTTCCTTTAGTTCCAATTGCTATTAAATCAGTTTGTTCCTTATTACAATACGTTAATATTTCTTCTTCCGGAAATCCGCTTTCCAGTTCATAATTTATTTTAATATTTTCAATTTCTTCGTTTTTGAATTCGGAGCTTAACTTATTATAAAAAGATTGTAGTTTTTCAATTTCCAGTTTTTCGGTATCTTCAATTATTCCTGAATAGGTTTCCTGATAGCTTCCAAAATCATAAGTGGGGACAGGGGCTCCCAGTGTTGGGTCTAAATAAGCATGAAAAAGTGTTACAATACCATTAATTTTTTTTGCAACTCCTATTGCATACTTTGCTACATAATTTGAGTAATCTGAAAAATCAATTGGAACTAATATTTTTTTCATTAGATGGCGTATTAATTAAGAAACTTTACATTCTTGTGAATTGCTTAACAATCAGGTTCAAATAATAGTCGTTCTTATCAAATTTACAAAACAATTTTATTAAAGTCAATGGAAAATTAATGTTAAATAGTATAAATTATCAAATGGCATAAAACTGTTAGTTTTTAAATGGCCATTTTTTTATTTATACCATAACTATTTTATGCATTTCAGGATACCATAAATATGATTTAATTGAATTGTAATTCATGGTATTTAAGTATTTTGCATACTCAAGTAGTTGTTTCTTGTGTTCGTTACTAACTTCTTTTGTGAATTTATAATCAATAATAATAGTTTCATTTTTACCGAAAATTACTCTGTCAGGCCTGTGTAATGTTCCATCAGGCAATAGAATTGAAGTTTCATTTTTAACATTCAAATTATTATTGAACCAATTTTTAGCTCCGGGTTGGCCTAAATAACTTTTAATTTTAACTATTGTATCATTTATTTCATATTCAGTAATAAAACCTTCTAAAAATATATCTTTTACTGCTTTTTCAATGTCATTTTTATAAATTATTTTTTCCATTATTTTGTGCATTAGCTTTCCATAACTAATAGCTTGAATTTTGTTGTCTTGTTGTTTTTCGAAAATATCTGAATCGGTTTGTTTAATATCTAATTTAGAGTAAGGATAATTAGAATAAAAATCATTTAAGATTAGCTCATTACTTGTTTCATGTTTGTTTATAGCAGTATTTACTTTCAATTGTCCATAACTGAATTGTATTTGACTTATTTCGTTTTTATTAAATTCATTTTTGGTTAAGTTAATGTCTTTATTCATTTTTAAAATGGAGTAAACTAAATCAGAAACATTTTTTATTTTATCGTTATTGCTTTTTATTATACCGGTAACAATAAGTGTGTTTTTTGCCCTGGTTAAAGCCACATACAATAAATTTAGATTATCAACAAACGCCAGTAATTTTTCATTAATATAGTTTCTGTAAAATATTGTTGAGGTAAGGCTACTTTTATATTGCATGGGGAGAATAGGAATTCTGTCAAATTGTTTATCTGTTGGCTTACACCATATAATAGGATATTTTTCATGATCTATACTCCAATTTAAAAATGGCAATATTACAGCATTAAATTCAAGTCCTTTGGCTTTATGAATTGTTATAATTCTTACTGCATTTAAGTCAGAAGGGAAAGTTAAAGTTTTACTTTTCCCTTCATCTTCCCACCATTCAATAAACCCTAATTTATCGCCATGATAAGTTTCGATAAATTCATTTATAGTATCTTGAAATGCAACCAAATAGGATAATTGCCCACTTATTTTATTTAAATGAAAAATTTGAATTAACCTTTCTGTAAGGTCAAAAAGAGGCAATTCTTTTAATTTATTTAATGAATTAATGAATTCATTTGGTAAGCTGTCCTCAACATTGTTTTCATTATATTTTGGAAATTCTATTTCATTTTTAACATATACCTTGTAATCTGCAATTAATTTTAAGTTATTTAATTCATCCTCAGGATTATTTAAAAAAATAATACAACTTATTATAAAATTTATTATTGGTGAACTATTTAAATAAAGTGCTTCATCTGAAACAACCGGATAGTTGAATTCATTATTATGATTTATTGTAGAGTTAATTTTTTGAAAATAATCTACTATTAATTTAGCATGATATTTTTTTCTTACTAAAATGACAATATCTTTTAATTCATAGTTATTATTTATTAGTTTATTAATGGTTTTTGGAATAGATTTCAAGACTTCTTGTTCCCAATCATTTTTAGTGAGATCCTGGTAAAAATTACATTCAATATACCCACACTCATTACTTTTAACTGGAGAGATATTTTGAGTTACATTATTATATGCATTTTCAATTTTGCCTTTTAAGTTTTCTATGTCTAAGCTATTTTTTGCGCCTTCAATGTTAGTGAAAATAATATTTTCCAAAATATTTGGTGCATATTTAAATATGTAATTGTTGAATAATACTATATTTTTGGAGCTTCTCCAATTTGTATTTAATTGCAAATTATCATTAATTCTAAATGGTTTTATTTCTTCAAAAAGTTTTTCAGCTAAAAGCTGCCAATCTCCATTTCTCCATCGGTAGATTGATTGTTTAACATCGCCAACAACTAAGTTAAAGCCATTTTCTGACAAGCTATTTAAAATTAAAGGTTTAAAATTATTCCATTGCAAACCGGAGGTGTCCTGAAACTCATCTATCATAATATGTTTGTACCAAACTCCTGCTTTTTCATAAATAAAAGGAGTATCATTATCACTAATAATTTCTTTTAATAGCTTTGTGCTATCCGATAATAGAAATAATGAGTTTTCAAATGAATAATTTCTGGCTCTTGCTAATAAGTCTGACAGAATACCCAAAGTGTGTATATTTTCTAATATTTGCTTTGCTGTAAAATAATTTACTTTATTTAATTCATAGTATTCAAGTATACCGTTTAATAGTTTACTTAATTTTTGTTCTGCCAAATTGGTAATTAAAGTACGTTTAGGGCTGTTTTTAGTTGACCAGTTTTCAGCTTTTTCATTAGCTTTTAAAACATATGTTTTCGGTTCAACAATATTTTTATTTGAAAGTTTATCAAGGTAACCTGCCGGGCCCTTATGGGCTTGAAAAAAATCATTAATTTCTAACCCTTTTGAAATTATATACTGAATTCCCTCATTCCCTTTTCCTGATAAGTAATATTCAAAATTATTTTACAGCAAAGCAAATATTAGAAAATA
>JAADFW010000117.1 GCA_013152655.1 Chlorobiota bacterium | reverse complement strand
CATTTACTTTTTTGTTTACTTTTTGCATAAAGAAAAATAAACACCTGCCGGGCTTGAGAGTATTGAAATAGTTTAATTATTAACAGATAATATAAACTTAAGCTAATGAAAACTTTAAATTATCAAATAAAAGTTCGAAACATTAGTAATAATTATAGCTACGTTGCTCTGAAAATATCTTTCAAAGAAATAAAATTCATCATACAATTGTGTAAATAGCAATATTTCAGATAATTATAAACAATAAAATATGATATAAATCATTACCTTTTGTACTAAAAGTATAAACATTTATTTCTAAATTTGTAAGTATTATTAAATTTTTATAAAACACTGATATACAATGGATTTACTATCAATGATAAAGGATAATGCAAGAAAACATTTCAAAAAAATTGTCTTACCCGAAGGAACTGAAGAAAGAACTTTAAAAGCAGCTAACGAATTAATTGAAGAATCAATTGCTCAAATAATTTTATTAGGAAATAAAAATGAAATTTTAGGCTTAGCTAATAAATATAAATTAAATAGTATTGTAAAAGCTACCATTATTGATCCAATATCAGCACATGAGAAAAAACAACATTATATTGATATGATGGTTGAAATTAGGAAAAACAAAGGATTAACCCGTGAAGAAGCTTCTAAACTTATTGAAGACCCATTATACTTGTCTGTTTTAATGATTAAAAACGGGGATGCTGATGGTGAAGTTTCCGGAGCTATACATGCCACAGGTGATGTATTAAGGCCTGCTTTTCAGTATGTTAAAACAATGCCGGGCATAAGCGTTGTATCAGGTGCATTTATAATGATATTAAAAGACAAAGAATTTGGAAATGACGGGATGATGATTTTTGCCGATTGTGCTGTGCATCCCAATCCAACAGAAACTGAATTAGCTGAAATAGCTGTTGCTACTGCTCACACCACGAAAGCAATTGCACAAATGGAACCAAGGGTAGCTATGTTAAGTTTTTCAACTAAAGGAAGTGCAAAACATGAAATGGTTGATAAAGTTGTGAATGCAACACGTATTGCAAAAGAAATGGCTCCTGATATTAAAATTGATGGAGAGTTGCAAGCTGATGCTGCTATAATTGAAGCAATTGGAAAGAAAAAAGCACCCGGTAGTGAAATAGCCGGAAAAGCAAATGTTTTAGTTTTTCCAACACTTGAAACCGGAAATATTGCTTATAAATTGGTACAAAGATTAGCCCACGCAGAGGCAGTTGGCCCTATTTTACAAGGAATGGCTGCACCCATTAATGATCTGTCAAGAGGTTGCTCAGTAAGCGATATTGTAAACCTGGTTGCAATTACAGCTAATCAGGCCGCAGGTATAAAATAAATTTATTAATTAATAAAGTATTGAATATGTCAGAAGTTGTTGAAGCTATTGAAGCTTATGGCTTAAGTAAAAAAGATAAACCTAAAGCTTTATTTTCGCAGGTAGGTGTTGTTGGTTGTGGAACTACAGGCCAGAGTATTGTGCTAATGATTGCCAGCAAAGGAATTGAAGTTGTATTCTTAGAAATAAGCGAAAAAAAAATAAAACAGGTATTTAAAGAATTATCTGAAGCAATGGATAAGAAAATTGACCATTGGGGTATGACAGAAAGTGATAAAAGATCTATTTTGTCAAGAATTACCGGGACGCTTAAATATGAAGATTTTGCAGACTGTGACCTGGTTATTGAATCAATTTTATCAAAAGTTCGTGAATTTAGCCTCGATATTCGCAAAAATGTTTTTAAAAGTATTGAAGAACAAGTTAGTGAACATTGTATTATAGCTACTAACTCTACAACAATAGTTATTACTGAATTAGCTTCTGAACTAAAGCACAAAGAACGGTGTATTAGCCTGCATTTTTCTACAACAGCTCCTGAAGCAAGACTAGTAGAAGTGGTAAAAGGCTTATATACAACAAGCGAAGTATGTGAAAACGTTAATAAATTTACCAAGCTAATTGATAAAATTCCAATTCCTGTTGACGAATCACCCGGCCTAATTAGTGTTCGTTTATTCATTTCATTAATTGGCGAAGCATGTGAAGTGCTTATGGAAGGTGTAAGCACAATGGAAAATATTGATTTAACCATGAAAAGAGGCTTGGGGATGCAACTGGGCCCATTTGAAATGGCAGATAAAATTGGAATTGACAAAATAGTGAGATGGATGGATAATTTGTATCGTGAATTTGGGGATATGAAATACAAAGCACCACCTTATATGAAAAAACTTTATAGAGCAAATCATTTTGGACGTAAAACAGGAAAAGGATTCTACGAATATGATGAATTCGGAAATAAAAAAGGTATAAAAATATAAAGATAATAATTCTGAAATACAATAACTTATAAATGAAAATATTAGTATTAAATTGTGGTAGTTCTTCCATTAAGTTTCAACTTATCGACATGAAAATAAAAGATGTCATGTCAAAAGGAATTGTTGAAAAAATAGGATTAAAAGGTTCTTTTTTAAAAAATGAAAGAAATGATGGAGATAAAGTACGCTTAGAAGGTGAAATTCTTGATCATCAAAGTGGTATTGAATATATTTTAGGTTTATTAACCAGTAAAAAACATGGCTGTATATCTAATCTGAATGAAATTAATGCAGTCGGGCATAGAGTTGCACATGGTGGTGAACAATTTAAGCAAAGTGCTTACATTGATGACAATGTTATTCAACAAATTTCAAAATGTATTGAATTGGCACCATTACATAACCCGGCTAATTTAAAAGGTATTGAGGCGATGAAAAACCTCATGCCCAATGTTAACCAGGTAGCTGTTTTCGATACATCGTTTCATCAAACTATGCCAGATTATTCTTATATGTATGCAATACCTTATTCTCTTTATACAAAATATGGAGTTAGAAGATATGGATTTCATGGTACAAGCTACAGGTATGTTACGCAAAAAGCGTGTGACAAATTGAATGTAAACATTAATACACAGAGAATAATAGCATGCCATTTAGGAAACGGGGCTTCTATAGCAGCCATAAACTGTGGTAAATCTGTTGATACTTCAATGGGCTTAACACCGGTTGAAGGGTTAATTATGGGAACTCGTTCAGGTGATCTTGACTTAGGCGTATTTACTTTTATCATGCACAAAGAAGAATTAGGTTATGCTACTGCTAATACATTAATAAATAAACATTCCGGCGTTTTGGGTATTTCTGGCGTTTCATCTGATATGAGGGAAATTGAAGAAGCTGCAGAAGAAGGAAATGAAAGAGCTAAACTGGCTTTAAAAATGTATGATTACAGAGTAAAAAAATATATTGGCGCTTATACGGCAGCTATGGGTGGATTAGATATGCTAATCTTCACAGGCGGAATTGGTGAAAATGCCGATATAACGAGAAGAGGTATTTGTAATAATTTTGAATATCTTGGAATGGAATTAGACGATGAAATTAATACAGGATTACGTAGTAAATTTAAAGTTATTAGTAAAGAATCATCAAAAGTTAAGATTGTTGTTGTTCCAACCAATGAAGAATTGATAATAGCTGAAGATACACAAAAAATTGTTTCAAATATAGAATAGTAAATTTTTGCTTCAATAAATACTATTATTAGACTTGTTATATTATGTTGAAAAAACTTAAAGACTTAAATAATCTTATTGGCAACCAAAGTAAAAAAAGAGTACTTGCCCTGGCAGTTGCACACGACCATCATGCTTTAGATGCAGCTTATAAAGCAATGAAAAAAAATGTTGTTGATCTTATTTTAACAGGTGATGAAAATGAGATAAACTCATTGGCAAAAATGTATAACTACAACCTGAAGGGCATTAAAATAATAAATGAGAAAGATAAAATAAAAGCAGTTGAAATTGCGGTTAAATTAGTTAATTCAGGTGATGCTGATATTTTAATGAAAGGTAATGTTAGCACAGCTATTTTATTGAAAGGCGTATTGAATAAAGAATGGGGTTTACGCAGTGGCGAGCTACTTTCGCATTTTGCCCTATTTGAAATTGATGCCTATCATAAATTAATTGCTTTAACAGATGTAGCAATGAATATACTGCCTGACTTGAAAGCAAAAGTGGCCATTTTAAATAATTCTGTGAATTATTTAAACAAGTTAGGAATTGCAATACCTAAAGTTGCAATTATTGGAGCAGTTGAAATAGTAAATGAAAACATGCCTGCCACCACCGATGCTGCATTACTTTCTAAAATGGCTCAACGAAAGCAAATTCAAAATTGTATTGTTGATGGCCCTTTAGCATTTGATAATGCAATAAGTAGGGAAAGTGCCAAACTAAAAGGAATTGACAGTGAGGTTGCAGGTGATGCAGATTTATTACTTTTACCTGAAATTAATTCAGGAAATGTACTTTATAAATCGTTTGTTGCATTTGCAAAAGCAAAAGTGGCTTCTGTAATTTTAGGTGCAAAAGCCCCCATTGTCTTAACTTCAAGAGCTGATACTGAAGAATCTAAATTAAACAGCATATTGTTAGCTGCTGCAACGTAATAATAAAATAGTGAATCGTAAATAGTGAGCTGTGAACAGAGTGTATTGAGTATTGTGAGAATATAAAATTATTTTAGAATAATACTTTTCAATTATTATTCTTCCGTCCACTCATTCGTTTTTTCACTTTTTAACTTTTTTGTTTATGGAACAATATAGAATACTAGCTATAAATCCGGGTTCAACATCTACTAAAGTAGCAGTATATCAAAATACTAATCCAATATTTTTAAAAAATATAAAGCATACTATTGAAGAATTAAAAGATTTTGACAAAATAACCGATCAATTCAATTTTAGAAAAAATATCATACTTCAGGAACTAAAAAATGCAGGAATTAAACTCGAACTAATTAGAGCAGTTGTAGGCAGAGGAGGATTAGTTAAACCAATTGAATCAGGAATTTACAAGGTAAATAAAAAAATGAAATACGACCTTGTAAATAGTCCGTTAGGTGAACATGCCAGTAATTTAGGAGGTTTAATAGCAGATGATATTGCCGGGAGCTTACCCAATGCTATTGCTTTTATAACAGACCCTGTTGTAGTTGATGAACTTCAGCCATTAGCACGGTTTTCAGGACATCCGGCATTTCAACGTAAATCAATTTTTCATGCTTTAAATCAAAAAGCCATTGCCCGTTCACATGCTAAATCGGTTATGCATAAATATGAGGACTTAAATTTAATAGTTGTTCATTTAGGTGGCGGTATAACTGTAGGAGCACATCAAAAAGGGAGAGTTATTGATGTTAATCAAGGCTTAGATGGCGAAGGGCCTTTTACGCCCGAACGCTCAGGTACTTTGCCAACAGGCGATTTAATAAGAACTTGTTTTAGTGGTAGATATACCAAGGAAAAATTATTGAAAATGACAAAAGGCGAAGGAGGGCTGGTTGCTTACCTTGGAACAAATAATGCTTACGAAGTTGAAATGAGTGCAATTAACGGCAATGAAGAAGCAAAAATAGTTTTTGAAGCAATGGCTTATCAGGTTGCTAAAACAATTGGCAGTATGTGCCCAGTATTAAAAGGCAGAGTTGATGCTATATTAATTACCGGAGGAATAGCTCATAGCAAATGGTTTATTAATATGATTATTGAACGTGTTCACAGGATAGCCCCGGTACATGTTTACCCCGGAGAAGATGAAATGAAAGCCCTGGCTATGAACGGATTAATGGCACTTAACGGAGAAATTGAAGCCAAAGAATATGTGTAAGTAGCGAACAGTAAATTCTATACGAATCCCTATACATCGTTTACCGTTCAACTAAACCGCAAAACTGGTAATTAAATTTAGCGTGTTTAGGCAATGTTAAAGTTATTATTCCTTAATTGTTAAGTACATACTCGGACTGTGTTTCTTGTTTATTATCCATTTTGCTTCTGTACCCCAACGATATAATCCATAATGATTTTTTTTGTTTTTGAATAGTATATAGGCTTCTACCATTTTATCATTAATTTTCATGATGCGGTCTTTATTAAGTCCCTTTACCTTTAACCACTCAAGTGTCAACCCAACATTACCGCTTAACACAATGTTGTATGGTTCTAAGTCTATAAGAGTCCATCCTGACTCTTTCGTTATTGGTATTATAATATTCTCAGTTAATAATTCGTCTAAGATTAAAGTATCTTTAATTGAACGAATATGCAATCTGACGTAAATTGTATCAAAAGCTTGTCGATGAAGCAATACATGAAGATTTTTTATTTCTACAGGCTGATTCCCTAAATCTATTATTGTTCCCATCTCATAACCCTTCCCAAAATATAGTCCTCCCCATCCACTCCAGCCAGCAAATATATTAAAACCAGTTGCACCAACATTTCTTTCTTTTGTAGTTGGTTTTATTATTACTTCTGTGAGCTTAAAAGTAGTCTCAACAAGTTTAATATCTTTATTGTTATTTTCTAATTCCACAACCGTAAATTCTTGAGGTTCATAACCTATCATTGAAATTCTCACAATAGATAATAAATCTTGTCCTTTTGCTTCAAATATAAACTGTCCTTTTTTATTTGTAATTGTTCCATAAGTAGTTTTAATAATTCCGACACTCACATATTCCAAGGGTTCATTTGTTTTCGAATCAATAATTCGACCTTTTAAAACTTGTCCATGAATCTCAAACTGTAAAAATATTATCAGTATGCATATTGAAATTAATCTCATTGTTTGATTGGGTTTTCATTATGTTCTTGTGAATATTTACTAACTATTTTTTTAACTATTAAGCTATATTATTAAAATGTACAATATTCATAACCCGGAAAATGCATACATTTTCTACGATTAAGACTATACCTACAAATTGGATATGTCTGCCGGCTTGAATCGGGTTTACTTACGTGAGCTCCATTGGCCGGTTCTCGCCTGTCTGCCACTACACAGGCAGGCTTTGCTTACTACGCCCCATCACACAACCTGTTCCGATTTCTCGGAATTTATTCAATTCACTCCGTTTTTGAATGAATTAAGCGGAATATCATTTCCCCATTTCCTTCTACCTAAGTATTAGACTGCCCACCTGTTAAATTACTAATTTTTTCAAACAATAAATCAGGGTCAAAAGGTTTGGTTATATAATCATTCATACCTAACAACAAGCATTTTTCTTTCTCCTTTTGCAGTGCATGTGCCGACATTCCTAAAATAGGAATTTTGCTTTTCGGTTCATGCATTTTGTTTCGTATGTAATCTGTTGTTTTATATCCGTCCATAACTGGCATTTGGACGTCCATAATGATTAAACTATACGAATATTCATTTAATTTTTCAATTGCAATTTTACCATTTTCAGCATGGTCAATCTTAATTTTATCATTGTACATCAATATAGTATCAACGGCCAGCATTTTATTTACAATATTGTCTTCAACTAATAAAATTGATAAATCACCAATTTTTTCAGGTTTTGTTTTATTAAGAATTTCTTTCTTTTTATTTCTGTTCTTAACAATTCCAAAATTTAATGAAAAAATAAATGACGATCCTTTTTCAGGCAGGCTTTCAACCGTAATTGTCCCGCCGTACAAAGTAACAAGTTGTTTAACAATTGCAAGTCCTAAACCTGTACCGCCATATTTACGGCTTGTATCACTACTTGCTTGCGTAAAACTCTCAAAAATAGTATTTAACTGTTCTTTGGTCATTCCAATTCCGGTATCGCTAACTCTAAAGTTTAATGCTATACTATCACTTTTTGTATCTCCAATATCAATATCGAGTTTAATTAAGCCACCTGAATTGGTAAACTTAATGGCATTGCCAATTAAATTAATTAGAATTTGATGTAAACGTACCGGATCGCCGTATAAATATTCAGGAATAGTATTATCAATTATCTGGTAAAAATCAATATTCTTTTTATTTGTATTAACCAAAATAAGGCTTACAATGTTATTTATAGTTTCCCTAAAATTAAACTCAACATTTTCAAGTATTAGTTTTTTTGCTTCAATTTTTGAAAAATCAAGTATATCATTTATTAAAACCAGAAGATTATTACTTGATGTTATTATATTATTAAGATAATTTTGCTGCTTATCGCTAAGCTTTGTATTCTTTAATAAATTAGTAAAGCCAACAACAATATTTAATGGTGTTCTAATTTCATGACTCATATTTGCCAGAAATACTTCTTTTAATTTTGAATTCGTTTTAATTTCTTCATTTGCCAATTCTAATCTTTTGGTTTGCTTTTTGTTAAATTGAAGTGCTATTTCTAATTCATTTTTTTGTTCAATATTGGTTTTTAATGCTTTTTCAAGAACTTTTTTTTGTTCATTTATTTGATTGGTTCTCATTCTAACATTTTCTTCCAATATTTTTTTATCATGTTTTAGTTTGTTTATCCTTAACCGTATGTAGATGAAAATAATTATAAAAACAATAAAAATTTCGATAATATAAAACCACCACTTTTGCCAAAAAGGAGGCCGTATATTAACTACAAGGCTTTTTCCTACATTATTCCATACTCCATCATTATTTGAAGCTCTGATTTTAAAAACATAACTACCCGGGTCTAAATTAGTATAAGTTACATCTCTCTTATTGCCAATATAATTCCAATTTACATCAAAACCTTCCAGCTTATAAGCATATTTATTTTTTTCAGGATTACTAAAATGTAATGCTGAAAATTCAAAACTTATTACATCATCATCATAATTAAATTCAATAGAATCTATTAAAAATGCTTGTTTAGTAAATCCTTTTCTATCTCCAATTGTTAACGGTGTATTAAACACTTTTATATCTGTGATAATTATTTCGGGCTTATATAAATTATCTTTTACATTTAAAGGATTAAAATAATTAAACCCATTAATGCCTCCAAAAAACAATTCGCCGTTTTTACTTTTATAATAAGCTCCAATATTAAATTCATTGCTTTGCAAGCCATCTTTCATGTCATAATTTCTGACTTCGTTATTTGAGTCAATTTTAGAAATACCATCATTGGTTGAAACCCAAAGATTATTATTATTGTCTTCAAGTATTCCATAAATAACAGTACTACGAAATTTATTAGAATTAATGAATGGCTTGAAAGTGCCTGACTTCTTCTCAAATAAAAATAAGCCACGGTCGGTTCCTACCCAGAATATTCCTTTTTTACTTTTATAAATAGAAAAAATTAAGTTTTCCTTCTCTAAGCCATATTCTTTTTTACTTAATGAAAAATGTTTAAATTTTTCTGATTTTTTATTAAACCTGTTTAAATAATTATATGTTCCAATCCATAGTATAGAATCGTTTTCAGGATAAATACAAAATACAAGATTACTGCTAATACTCTGATTGTCATCTACATCATGCATATATGAAGTAAATATATTGGTTGATTCATTAAACTTGTTTAATCCTCCATTATAAGTCCCTACCCATAAAATTCCTTCATTATCTTCATAAATTGCCCTTATTTTATCATCAGAAATAGAATTTGTATTAGTAGAATGTGTAAATGTTTTGAAAGTCATACTGTTGGGACTAAACCTGTTTAATCCCATATATGTTCCTACCCATATATAATTATTTTCACCTTCATATAACGCAAATACATTATTATTACTCAAAGAATTAGTAATCTGTTTATTATGTTTATAAAAATTAAATCCGTTTGTTTTAGGGTCATAATAACCAAATCCGTCGCCATAAGTACCAATATAAATAAGGCCATTGCTACTTTGCATTATTGACAATATGGAGCTGAATTTATTCGACTTGGAATTATTAGGGCTTACTAAAACCGTATTAAACTTGTTACTTAATTTGTCATATTTATTAATTCCGCCTCCATCGGTTCCAACAAAAATAATGTTTGTTTTATCTTTAAAAATACTTAATATACGATTTGAACTTAAACTATTTAAGTTGTTTTCATCATTAAATATATGTTTAATACTGTTATCAGAAGTATTTACTAAATATAGCCCGTCATCTTCGGTACCAATCCAAAGCTCGTTTCCTGATTTTAAAACCTGCAATACATTTTTATTTGAAAGAATATAATGTGCATTAGATAAATTTATTGAATCATCATACAAAAAGCTTTTTGATATTTTATATAAGCCATAATTTGTACATAGGAAAATATCATCAGAAGAATCTGCTGCAATTTGATTTATATAATAATTTTTTTCAGGAAATATTTTAATTTTTTCCAGGCTTTTTACTTCTCTATTAACTTTAACCAGGCCATTGTCTGTGCCTAACCAAATTGTTCCTTTACTATCCTGATAAATAAGCCTTACTCTATAGTTTTCTTCTTTGTTATCATTATCAATATATTCAGTAAATTCATTATTAACATGATTGAAACTAAATACACCATCTTTTGTACCTATCCAAATATTAAATTTTTCATCTTGATAAAGGCTCAATATCTCATTTTTTAAAGGAGTATTTTTACTTGGAAAATAATTTCTGAATTTATTTGTTATTGGATCATATTTACTTAGTCCTGCTCTGGTTCCAATCCATATATATCCCTGTTTTCCAAGTAATAATGAATAAATCTTATTATGATTTAAGCTGGTTGAATCATTATAAATATGCTTATAAACCTTAAACTGATAGCCATCATACTTATTTAACCCCTCTTGCGTTCCGAACCAAATAAAACCGGTTTTGTCCTGAATAATACAATTAACTGAACTTTGCGACAAACCTTGTTCGAGTGAAATTTTCTGAAAATTAATCCGGTTAATTTGTGCAAATAGTACAGGAATGCCAAAAATGCTATTTAAAAATATAATGACTAAAATATACAATGATTTTTTTTGCAGCATCATGTTACTTGTTAAGCTATACTGAATTCATTAATAAATAAGGCTTATTAAATTGTAATTTTATTTTGATATTACCCACAAGCAGATATATCGAAAAATAAACACTATCCGGTATAAAAAAGGAAGATATATATTTTTCCCAACAAATAAAATTAAAGAATAGAACTATTTATCTTTTTACATATGTTTTACAGCATTTTCACACTCTTTTACAAGTTCATTTCCTGTCAGGCTACACATATTATCGCTTTATTTCACTTTTTATCCTTAAAAAATCCTGATAAGTTTGGCTTATCCCTTCCTTTAATGAAATTTCAGGCTTAAAGCCCAGTGATGATAACAAACTTGTATCCAAAACTTTTTGATATGTTCCATCTGGTTTTGAACTGTCATATTTTAATTCTCCTGTATAACCTATTATATTTTTCATTAATAAAGCCAGTTCTTTAATAGATATATCTTCACCCCAGCCTATATTAACAAATTGGCTGTTGTTATAATTTTTCATAAGAAATATAACTGCATCAGCCAGATCATCAACATGTAAAAATTCTCTTCTTGGCTTTCCTGTTCCCCAAATGTTTACAATTGGCTCATTATTTATTTTCGCTTCATGAAATTTTCTAATTAAAGCCGGAAAAACATGTGAAGTTAATAAGTTATAATTATCATTTGGCCCATAAAGATTTGTTGGCATAGCAGATATAAAATTGGTGCCATATTGTTGGTTGTACTTTTCGCACATCTTAATACCGGCAATTTTTGCAATGGCATATGCTTCATTGGTTTGCTCTAACAATCCGGTAAGCAAATATTCCTCTTTTATTGGTTGCGGACAATTTTTAGGATAAATACATGAACTTCCCAGAAATAAAAGTTTCTTTACTTTATTCAAATAACTTTGGTGAATAATATTATTTTGAATTTGCAGATTTTCATACAAAAATTGCGCACTATAAGTATTATTTGCATTAATCCCGCCAACTTTAGCAGCAGCTAAAAAAACATATTCCGGTTTTTCTTTTTTATAAAATTCATTAACATCCTTCTGGCTTAACAGGTTTACTTTTACAAAACGAATATTAACGTTGCTTTCTAATGATTTTGAGTACACACTTCCTAATAAATTATGATAACCGTTTTTTATTAATTTTCTTACAATTGCACTGCCAACCATTCCTGAGGAACCTGCAATAAAAATCTTACTATTCTTATTCATAATAATTTAGTGTTTTAAAACCACCATCCATTAAAAATTTATCTTTTTGCATCAAAATTAAATCAGATTGAACCATTTCTGCTATTAGTTCATCTAATTTATATTTTGGTTTCCAATTAAGTTTTTTTCTTGCTTCTGCTGAATCACCAATTAATAGTTCAACTTCTGTCGGACGATAATATTTTGGATCTACCGATAGAATAACTTTACCTTGCTCAAGTTTATATTTATCATTGCATTTCTTCACAACAGCTTTTTCTTCCGTTCCGGAGCCAACAAATTCTATTTCAATTCCAACTTCACTAAAAGCTTTGTTTACAAATGTTCTTATATCAGTTGTAACGCCTGTTGCAATAACAAAATCTTCCGGTTTTTCTTGTTGAAGCATTAAATACATTGCCTCAATATAATCTTTAGCATGTCCCCAGTCTCTTTTTGATGAAAGATTACCAAGATATAATGTGTCTTGTATTCCTAAAGCAATTCTGGCAACTGCCCTGGTTATTTTACGTGTAACAAATGTTTCGCCCCTAATTGGCGATTCATGATTAAACAATATGCCATTACAGGCATACATATTATATGCTTCCCGGTAGTTTACAGTTATCCAATAAGCATATAGTTTTGCAACTGCATAAGGAGAACGCGGATAAAAAGGTGTTTTTTCTGTTTGTGGTACTTCCTGAACCAATCCGTATAACTCACTGGTTGAAGCCTGGTAATACCTTGTTTTATTTTGCAAATTAAGTAAGCGTATGGCTTCTAAAATTCGCAATGCTCCTATCCCATCGGCATTTGCAGTATATTCAGGAGTTTCAAAACTTACTTTTACATGCGATTGTGCTCCTAAATTATATATTTCATCCGGTTGGGTTTCCTGAATTATTCGTATAAGATTAGTTGAATCTGTTAAGTCGCCATAATGTAACTTAAATTGTTGATTTTCAACATGTGGGTCTTGGTATAAATGGTCAATTCTTTCAGTATTAAAAATAGATGACCTTCTTTTAATTCCATGAACAAGATATCCTTTTTTTAATAAAAATTCAGCTAAATAAGCTCCGTCTTGTCCGGTAATTCCGGTTATTAAAGCAACTTTTGACATAAAATATTAATTGAGTTTATTAGTGCCAAATATAAGGAATATGTAACAATTATAAGATAAATGAAAATTGAATAATCTTCATAATTATCCTTTATATTTTTTCACTTTTATTTTTTTTGCAGGAACCGGGTCGTAGCCACTAGTACCCCAGGGATGACATCGGGATAAACGTTTCATCCCTAACCATAAGCCCTTTATTGGGCCATGTACTTCTATAGCCTCAATGGTATATTGCGAACAAGTAGGTGTATGCCGGCAAGTTTGAGGCAAAATGGGAGAAATTAAAAGTTGATAAATTTTCACCGGAAAAATGAAAACCTTTTTTAATATGAATTTTATAGCTTTTATCATTAATTAGTGTTACTAAGAAAACTATATTTATTTTTAAGTGGCTTTTAAGAAAATATCAAAAAAAACAAGGCTTTCAAATCAATAAAACCGGAGCATCAATGCAACTTTTGTACTATTTAGAATAGACAAAATGATTAGACAAATTTTTCATTGGTTAGCGTATCTATGCTATTAGTGATTTTTTATAGCTACTAATTATCAGATTCAGTACTGTCTTTTTTTATTTCTTCAGTTTTAGGTTTTATTCCCATCTCCTCCTCAAGAATCTTTTTCACAGTATCTAAATCAATTCTTTTAGCAATTATCTTTTTATCTTTATCTAAAATATAAACAACCGGAGTACTATAAATATCATAATTTATTCTAAAATTTGAGGTACCATAGGGGTCATAAACATTTATCCAATCGCCTAAGCCATTATCATCAATAAACTTTTCCCATTTTTCTTTTTCAATTTGTGTATAAACAGCAAATACTTCAACACCCTGGTCCCACACTTGTTCATAGTACTCATGAACTTTAGGAATAACTTTTTTACAATGCCCGCAATCAGGGTCCCAAAAATAAACCAAAATGGCTTTTGCATCAATATCATATAAATTATAATACCTGCCGTCTGGTGACGGAAGTTTCATATTTGGTGCTTTTTGTCCTAATAAATTAGGCTTTAACTTAATAAGCCGTTCGGCTACCTTAGCTAAAAAAGCAGAATCAGCCCATGTAGCATCACCAGCTAAATAATAATTTTCAGCAATATCAACAAATACTTCATCAAAACCCATAATATTAGAAGAATTGTATTTATTGAATAAGTACTGTAATGTGTACTGAAAAACAAGGCTGTCTGCCCTGGCAGCTTCTAATATTCTATGTGCCTCAGCAATTATTGAATCAGGATGTTGCAAAACTACCCGTGAAAAGAAATAACTCAATTTGCTATTATAAACAGGTGTTCTAAGAAGCCTGTTATCTGAAAAATCAATATAATCAAAATAATGTTGTTTATAATACCTATATCTAAAAGTAGAATCTGTAATATTCCCATTTTCATCTTTAGGAGCTTCAGGAACATCAATTTCTGTTAATGCCTTTAGAACAGCACTTAGCAATCCATCAGGGTTTTTCTCAATAATTTTAGCCCAATAATCTTTTACTTCTTTATCAATATTGTCTGTTTCTTCTTTTAATATTTTTGTAGAGTCAGCATTATTTTTTTCTTTATTCATCAATTTTCTAATATCTTGTGCTTTCTTGCTTTCATCGCTCATAAAAATCTGATACGCATAAAATTGTGAATTTTCTTCAGAGCCTGAAATTTTAATATTTCTCAAATAATTATTACTAAAAACAGCTGTATCAGCTTCAATACTAAAATTTTGATCTTTATCAATAATAATTTCAAAGTATGTTTTAGAGGGTAAAACAATAAGATAAATACCGCCATCCAACTTTTTATTACCCTCAAAAATTCCGACGCCTTTGCTATTTAACCTTGTGGTATCAGTTACGTATTTTTTATCGCCAAAATGATAACCAAGATAAATACTTGTATCCTTCAATCCGTCAATAGTTACTTTAATTTTGTATCCATCAGCTAACACAAAAGTTGACGAAATGGAAAACAATATGAATAGAGCTATAATTTTTTTCATTATGCTGAGTTTTAATAAAATGCTAAAATTATAACTTTTTAATAGAAGTTATAATTAAAGTAAAGTTAAAATTTCTTAAATCTTTATACGGAAACTCGCTCCTATTTAGAAATGATAATTTATATTATTATCCTTTAAACACTTTAGCACCAGCAAGAAAACTCCCTATTTACCATTTTTTATGGTCACGCTGCCCCCTGTTTCCTTTATTTTTTTGATAAGTCTTTTTCCTTTTATCTTTTCTGTTTCCTGAATTTCTTTGCTTTGCAGAATTGCTTTTTGAGAATGAATTACCGGCAGGTTTTTCTTTTGAAACTTCAACCATTAATTGGACTCCTTCAAAATCTTTCGTATTCAAAGCAGTTATTAATGGTTCAACTACCTGGTTGTCAATCTCAAAAAAAGAGAATTTTCGTAATATTTCAATTTTCCCAATTTCGGCATTACCTGAATCCAGTGCTTCGTTTATTAATCCTATTAATCTTGCAGGGTTCAGATTATTTTTACTACCCACATTAATATAAAGCCTTAAAAAAGATGCTCTGCTTCTTTTGCTTTTTCCTTTTTTATCCGGATTTTCCTTTTCGGAAATATTAAGGTCTTTAGCATTCTTATAGTACGATAAAAACCTGTTAAATTCAGCAGAAACAAAATGCTTTATTAATTCTTCACGACTCAGCCAGTCCAGTTTTTTATAAACAGCAGGCAAGAAAGGCTCAATTTGATTTTCATCAACTTCAACTTTTTCAATTTTGTCGATTAAAGTATATAACTGCTTTGTACATATATCTTTTCCACTCGGAACAAGTTCTTTACTAAACTTTATTCCTGATTTTTTTTCAATTTCTCTTAACTTCCTGGTTTCACGCGTATGAATTATTGCAATTGAAATACCTTTTTTACCGGCTCTTCCGGTTCTTCCGCTACGGTGCGTATATATTTCATCATCGTCAGGCAAATTATAATTAATAATATGTGAAAGGTCAGTTACATCTAATCCTCTTGCTGCCACATCAGTAGCAACTAATATTTGTAATTGCCGAACTCTAAACTTTCTCATCACTTCATCTCGCTGCGATTGTGTTAAATCTCCATGAATTGCATCGGCATTATAGCCATCTTGCATAAGTTTATTCGCAATTTCTTTAGTTTCTCTTCTTGTACGACAAAAAACTATGCCGTAAATATTTGGGTTGATGTCTGCAATACGTTTTAATGCTAAATAACGATCACGTGATTGCACCTGATAATAAACATGCTTCACATTATCAGCACCTGAATTTTGTTTTCCAACTGTTATTTCATCAGGATTATTCATATAGTTTTCAGCAATTCGAGCTACTTCTTTAGGCATTGTAGCCGAAAACAGTAAAGTTCTTTTTATTGCAGGTGTTTTCTCCAAAATTCCATCTAATTCATCACGAAATCCCATATTTAGCATTTCATCAGCTTCATCTAAAATTACAGTTCTTATATTAGCAATATTTGCTGCTCTTCGCTTAATTAAATCAAGCATTCTACCAGGAGTTGCAACAATAATATGTGTTCCCTTTTTTAATGCTCTTATTTGAGCATCTATATTTGTACCACCATAAACCGGAACTATCTGTATTCTTTCCACATTTTTCGACAGGTTTTGTAAATCTTTCGAAATTTGAATACAAAGTTCACGTGTTGGTGCTAAAACTAAAGCTTGTACTGTTTTATTTTTGAAATCAATTTGTTCAATAACAGGTAAGCCAAATGCGGCCGTTTTACCGGTACCTGTTTGTGCTAGTCCAATAATATCTTTTTCTGTTTCAAGGACCAATGGAATTATTTTTTCTTGAATTGGTGTTGGCTTTTCATATCCCAACGCTTCAATTCCTTTTAACAAATTGGGAGATAAACCCATTGTTTTAAATGTTGACATGTAATATATATTAAAAATGAGCGGCAAAAGTACAGAAAGTAATCCGGGCAGCAACTATAAAACACAATAAAAAGCAGAAAATCAGGATATTTCTATATTACTTAAGAAATTATTTAGTATAAAAAAACCAGCTTTAATATAAATTATAACTTCAATTTTTTTTCAATTTCACTTATATAGCTCCTAAAACGTTTATCCGTATCCATTAAGTTGTTTACTGTTTTGCAAGCATGTAAAACTGTTGCATGGTCTTTCCCTCCTACTTGCGAACCAATGGTAGCTAAAGAAGATTTTGTCATGCCTTTTGCAAAATACATAGCAATTTGTCGAGCCTGAACAATTTCTCTTTTCCTTGTTTTTGAATTTAATAACTCAACTGGCATGTTAAAATAACTGCTTACAACTTTAATAATATAGTCAATAGTAATTTCGTGAGAAGAGCTTTTTACCAGCTTATCAATCATTTGCTTGGCAAGCTCAATAGTAATTTCTTTCTTATTTAAGGTAGATTGAGCGAGCAAAGAAATTAAAGCACCTTCCAATTCCCTAATTCCGCTGGTAACATGTGTAGCAATGTATTCAATTACTTCTTCATCTAATACAATGCCATCGTTATAAACTTTTTGTTTTAGAATAGCAACTCTGGTTTCAAATTCAGGTGGTAGCAAATCGGCAGACAAACCCCATTTAAAACGAGTTAATAATCTCTCTTCCAAACCACGTAATTCAACTGGTGGCTTATCTGATGACAGTACTAACTGTTTTCCTGATTGATGCAAATGATTAAATATTTGAAAAAATATATCTTGTGTTTTATCTTTTCCGGCAAATTCATGTATATCATCAATAATTAAAACATCAATCATTTGATAGAAATGAATAAAGTCATTCCGGTTATTGTTTCTTGTTGCTTCGGCAAACTGGGTTTGGAATTTACTGGCTTGCACATAAAGAACAATTTTATCAGGATATTTTTCCTTTACTTCAATGCCAATTGCTTGCGATAAGTGCGTTTTTCCCAAACCTGAAGCACCATATATAAATAATGGATTAAAAGCTGTACCGCCAGGATTATTTGCTACAGCATAACCTGCAGAACGAGCTAACCTGTTACACTCGCCTTCAACAAAATTACTAAATGAATAATTTTCTTTTAATTGAGGATTTACATGTAATTTTTGTATCCCGGGAATAATAAACGGATTTTTAATCTTATTATCACTATCATTTAAGGGCAAAGAAACCGGTTTATTATTTAAATCGATTTTATTTTTAGCAGGTAACTTAACTGTGTATGGTTTTGAATTTGTAAAAACATTATTATCCATCACCACATTATATTCAAGCTTGGCATTAGTTCCCAATTCTTTACGTAAAGTTTTCCTCAAAATATCAATATACTGTTCTTCAAGATATTCGTAAAAAAACGGACTTGGAACCTGAATAGTTAAAATATCATTTTCTAACTTGAATGGAACAATTGGTTCAAACCAGGTTTTGAAACTAATTGACGGTACATTGTCTTTAATTATTTTCAGACAATTATTCCAAACTTCGTTATGATTCTTATTCATTTAGTTGCTAAGGAATTAGAGCATTAATTATTTTTTTATTTTGGAGAAGCAATATTGTGAAAAAAAAGATGAAAAAAAAATAAAATTTTACTTGACTTTTACAAAAATTTGTATTGGTTTTATAATCAATAATTTATTTTCTATTTTTTTAAAAAAAAATATTAAATTACTCATTATCAGTATATTAATCTTAACATTCAGTAAATAAAGAACTTAGAAAATAATATTCTAAATTTATTCAATTAACAGGTAATTAACAAAAATAATTGATTAAAAAAATATTATTAATGAAAATACAACAACCAAACCTATAACATCAAATTTATCAAAGTTATAACTTTAAAACGCGAACAACCAATTCAGCTAAATCGAGAACTTCAACATTATCCTCTTCTGCCATTTTTATTCCATCAGTTAGCATTGTCATGCAAAACGGACAAGCAGTAGCAATAATATCTGATTTTGTAGCAATTGCTTCCTCAGCTCTTTCATTATATATTTCTTTTTTCCCTTCTTCGGCTTCTTTAAACATTTGAGCACCTCCTGCCCCACAACAAAGAGCTTTTGAATGACTTCTATTCATTTCAACCAGTTCGCTTTTTAAAGAACTCAATACTTTCCTGGGAGCCTCATATTCATTATTTCCCCTGCCCAAATAACATGGGTCGTGAAAGGTTATCTTTTTATTGATAAATTCCTTATCATCTATTTGAAGTTTTCCTTCATTAATAAGTTTATTTAAAAACTGCGTATGGTGAATTATTTCATAATTTCCACCTAATTCAGGATATTCATTCTTAAAAATATTGAAACAATGCGGACAAGCAGTAATTATTTTTTTTACCTCATAGCCATTTAATACTTCTATATTGCCAAGTGCCTGCATTTGAAAAAGAAACTCATTGCCTGCCCTCTTTGCTGGGTCTCCCGTACAACTTTCCTCATTGCCAAGAACCGCATAACTGATACCTAAATATTCTAAAATTTTAACAAAATCGCGTGTTACTTTTTTATAGCGGTCATCATAACTTCCTGCACAACCAACCCAAAATAAATATTCAGGTTTTTTGCCCTCGGCAAAAAGATTTGCCATTACAGGCACATTTATTTTTCTTTTATTCTCTTTTTCTGTCATTTTTATTGATTTATATAAAGTTCATCAGCCCATTTAATTCTTTCAGAAGGAGGATATTGCCATGGTGCGCCATTATTTTCAATGTTTGTAAACATAGAATTTAAGAGAGATGGAGCAGCTGATTCTTCTAAAACAATATATCTTCGCAATTCTAATATTAACGAAACATGATCAATATTCACCGGACATTCCTGCGTACAGGCATTACATGTTGTACAAGCCCAAACTTCTTCAGGAAGAATATATCCCTTTAATAATTCTTTTTCATTATTTTTCTTAGCTCTTTCCATTCTATCACGTGTATCCATCATTATTTTCCTTGGAGAAAGCTTTTTCCCTGTAATGTTTGCAGGGCAAACCGCAGAGCAACGGCCACACTCAGTGCACGAATAGGCATCCATTAAACTTTTCCAGCTTAAATCAGCAATATCTTTTGCTCCAAAAGTTTTTACTTCTTCTTCTGCTGAATTACTTGCATACGGATCGGCATTAGGGTCAAGCATTAATTTAACTTCGTTTGTTACAGATTCCATATTTGTAAATTTTGCACGAGGTTCTAATTTTGAATAAAAAACATTTGGAAAAGCTAATATGATATGAAAATGCTTAGAATAAGGCAGATAATTAAGAAATGCAAAAATACCTATGATATGAAACCACCAGCAAAACCGTTCAACAAACTCCAGAGAAGAATCTGAAAGGCCATTTAATGCAGGCATTAAAAAACTACTGACCGGAAAAGCTCCTGCATGAACAAAATGTGAAACACCTCTTGTTTGTAAAATAGAGTCAGAAGCATTCATTATTAGAAATGCAGACATTAGAAATACTTCAACAATTAGAATTATGTTTGCATCTGAACGAGGCCATAATGTCATTTCTTTAAAATGAAAACGCTTTACTCGTAAAATATTTCTTCTTACCAAAAAAATTAAACAAGCAACAATTACCAAAATTGCTAAAATTTCAAAAATTCCTATCAAAGCATTATAAAATATGCCCAGTGGTGCAAATATTCGATGCGTACCTAAAATACCGTCTAAAATAATTTCAATAAATTCAATATTAATAATTATGAATCCTGCATAAACTATTATGTGTAATATTCCTGCTATTGGATTACGAACCATTTTTGATTGCCCGATAGCAACACGAAACATTATTTTAAAACGTTCAATAATATTATCATTTATTTTTTGTGGTTTCCCTTTATTAATATTTTTAATAATTCTTCGAACATTATAAGAAAACAATAGAAAACCAGCTAATACCAAAAGAATAAATATAATTCTACTCACCATAATTCTTAATTTTAGAAAAGATTGTTAAACCATATATATGAATAATATGTAAATATATATATTATTTAAATTGCTTTATTTTAAAGTAATTTTTTCACCATTTTTGAAAATGACAATAAAAGCATCAGGATACAACTTATGAATATCATCAAGCATTTTTCTTGCTTTTTCAATAGTTTTCTTACTCCCTATCATATATTGATATGTACCGGCTTCAATAAATTCTTCAACATTTTTTAAACCTTTAAAATTATCAGGATTTAAAGCTACAGGCTTGTTAGAAGTAAGTAGCTGAATCTTATATTGCTGCTTTTCATTTCTTTGAGCTTTTTTATCTTTATCAGTAGTATAAACAGTTTTTCCAACATCAAATACCGATAAGTGAACATATCTTTTGGGATTTATTCTTAAATCTTCAACCAGGCGGTCTAAGTTATAGGCTGCATCTTCTAAATTATAATATAACGTATCATTGTTTACCAATAACCCAAGGCTTCCTGAGCCACTGTTAATTTTATTAATTATACTGTCTAATTTTTCTAAAGCACTAGCAGCACTAATAAGCGCAGTTTTCACATTAGATTTAGCAAGCGAATCGCTGATAGAAGACAGGTTTTGAAATATATTAGTCAAAGCTTCATTGTTTTGGCTCAAGTTGTCAGTAATAAGTTCAATATTTGTAAATATATGTGCTAATTTACTTTTTTCACTTTGCACTAAAGTATCAATTGTATAAGATGAAGTTTCCAGATTCTTAATGGTAAATTTTATACTTTCAAAACTTTTGGTAAGATTATCGCGTGTTTTTTCATTAAATACATATTTCACAACAGCAATTGCTTCTTCTATTTCCTGCATTAAATCTTCAGCCTTTTTCTTTAATGGCAACATTTGCAAACTAACCTGATCTTTTAAACTTTCTTCAAGCGTACCCTGAATTGTATCGCCCGAAACATAATACTTTTTGGATTTACTTAGTATTAATTCAATTGATTTTGTACCCATTAAATCTGAACTGTATATTCTGGCAGTAGTATTTAGCGGAATATTAAAGTCTTTATCGATAGCAAATAATACAATTAGTTTACTTATATCATTTTCATGAAAATAAATATTACGCACCTGTCCGACTTTAAAGCCATTAATTAAAACGTCGGCTGATTTTTCAAGCCCGTCAACTTTGTCATAA
>JAADFW010000116.1 GCA_013152655.1 Chlorobiota bacterium | reverse complement strand
TTCATGTCCAGCTCAAGAAGGAAAAATTCAGGCAAAAAATATAGCAATACAAAATCATAATGTAAACTTAATAGTTGACTCGGCTTTTGGAAAATATATTGATACTTTTGATTTTGCAATTCTTGGTGCTGATGTAGTATTTGCAGAGAGTTTTATTAATAAAATTGGTTCTTTGATAATACTGGAAATTATGAAGCTTAAAAAAATTCCTTCTTATGTTATTTTCGATAGTAGAAAATTCATTTCTAATAATTGTGACAAGAGATTAATTAAAAACTTTAAAACTGAGAAGTTAAAACCGGCAAACGAAATATGGGAAGATGCTCCTGAAAATATTCATATTAAAAATTACTATTTTGAAGAAGTACCAAATAAAATTGTTAATTCATTTATAAATGAAAATGGGATTATTCCTTCAAATAATATTTATAATTCATTACAAATAACTCATTCAAAGTATTTTCATATTTAAATTCAGTTTATTCTTTTCAATAGGCAATAATTCTAAAAAAAATATTTCCTTTGTTTTTTTAACAAACTAACATAAAATAAGTAATATGAAATCCTTTTATAAAATTTTACTAATTAGCTTAATAGCATTATTTGCTTTTAATAAGAATTTAATATTTGCTCAAAAAAAATTATTAACTAAGACAGAATTAAAAGAGCAAAAAGTTTATCGCTCACTATCAGAAGCCTTTTTTAATAAAAGAAGAGTATATATTTTAAATATTGATGGACAAGATATTAGCAGCCTTCCTTCTAAAATAGGGAAGTTAAAGAATTTGCAAGAACTTTATGTACGTAATAACAAACTAACTAATTTGCCCATTGAATTATTTCAGCTTAAAAATTTACAAAAACTAATGTTAGGCGAAAATGATTTAATAATGCTTCCGCCTGAAATTGGAAACTTACAAAATCTGGAAGAATTAGATTTGTTTTCTAATGATTTAAGTTCATTGCCTGCCGAAATTGGAAATCTTAATAAACTAAAATCTATTGATTTAAACTGGAATCAATTTAAACAAATCCCGGCTGCTGTATTCAAATTATCAAACCTTGAAAAATTATTGCTTGAAAGAAATAAACTGGAAAATTTACCTAATGAGATAGGCCGTTTGCATAGGTTAAAGGTATTAAAACTAAGTGAGAATAAAATAACATATTTACCAAAATCAATAGGAAATTTAAAAGGCTTACCCGAATTTGATGCAAGTAAAAACCAAATTATTGATGTACCTAAAGAAATTGGATTATTAACTAAATTGAAAATACTAAATCTTTCAGAAAATAAAATAAATAAAGTACCGGAAGAAATAGGTAAATTATCAGAACTTAAAGAGCTTTATTTACAAAATAATAAAATAACTGCTATTAAAGGGCAAACCTTAAATATTCCAAATTTAAAAATTTGCGATTTAAGTATTAATAAAATTGCAACATTTTCAATTGCAACCGATAAAATTGACAGCTTGTATTCTTTAGATATGGAATTAAATAATCTTAAGGCTTTTCCTGCCTCATTGTATAAAATAAAAAGCCTTGTTGTATTAAATATAAGTAGAAATAAGATTGAAAAAATTGATCAGGGTATTTCATCATTAACTTCATTAGTTGAATTAAACCTTTCCGGTAATGTAATATATTCTGTTTCAAAAGGAATAGGAGGATTAAGGAACCTGGAAATGCTGGATTTAAGCCAAAATGCAATAATGCTAATGCCTAAGCAAATTTATATGCTAAAAAGCCTTAAAGAATTGCATTTACAATCAAATAAAATTTCCGATTTTCAGAAGAAACAAATCAGAAAATCAAAACCTAAAAATGCCAGGGTTTATTTTTAAAAGCTAAAAGTTCAATATTTCTTTTTAAGATAATATCACATATAATATTTGCCGGCATATTTCTATTTTTATATGAGTTAGCTTTGAAAATTCTATTAATTAATAGTACATTTAATTGAATTTTTAACAATAGTTAATCTTGTACAATGATGAAACAAGCATGAAAAAAATAATTATTAACAGATAACAATAATTATTTTTTTCATTCGGTTCCGTCCGACCTTTGAAAATTAAAAAATAAACGGATGAAAGTTAATTTCTCAAAAAGCATAGGATTAGTAATCGGGCTATTATTATTTCTTACTATTATTTTATTTTTTGACCTCGACCCTGCCAATAAAAATGTAACTATAACAGCAGGTATCGCTTTACTAATGGCAGTTTGGTGGATTACTGAAGCTATACCATTGGCAGTTACAGCCTTGTTGCCCGTAGTTCTTTTTCCTCTTTTTGGAATAATGAACGGTAAAGATGTATCAGTACAATATTTCAATCATGTAATATTCTTATTTATTGGTGGTTTTATTGTTGCTTTAGCAATGCAACGATGGGATTTGCATAAACGTATTGCGTTAGCTACACTAATGGTATTTGGAGTTAAGCCACGGCAAATATTGTTTGGCTTTATGCTTACAACTGCTGTATTGTCAATGTGGATAAGTAATACTGCCACAGCAATGATGATGGTTCCAATTGCACTTTCAGTTATAATAAATTTGGAGCAAAATCATGATAAAAAAATCATAAATAAATACGCTATTGGACTATTGCTTGGCGTTGCGTATAGTGCAAGTATAGGAGGAATAGCAACATTAGTTGGAACACCTCCCAATCTTGTATTGGTAAAGATATTTTCAATTTCATTCCCTGAAGCACCGGAAATAGCATTTACAAACTGGTTTATTTTTGCTCTGCCTCTTTCATTATTTTTTTTAGTCATTTCGTGGCTTTTTTTATCGCTTATATTTTGTAAAGGAAAATTCAATATTGAAAAAAGTTTACTAAAAGAACAATATCGTGCATTGGGTAAAATGTCTTTTGAAGAAAAAGCAATTTTAATTGTTTTTACTTTATTGGTTTTATCATGGCTTACAAGAGCTAACATTCAAATTGGAAGCTTTTCGTTTAAAGGCTGGTCAAATTTGTTTAATAAGCCAAAATATATTAACGATGGTACTGTAGCTGTTTTTTATGCTATTATTTTATTTTTTATTCCTTCAACAAAATCATCACGTATTATGGTTTGGAAAGACACAAAAGATCTTCCCTGGAATATTGTTTTATTATTTGGTGGTGGATTTGCTCTGGCATATGGTTTTCAGCAATCCGGTTTATCAGGGTGGGTTGGCTCTCAATTATCTTCTTTAAAAAATCTTACTCCGGTATTGTTAGTTGGAAGCATCAGTTTTTTTGTTATGTTGCTTACTGAATTAACCTCAAATACTGCTACTACACAAATGATACTTCCAATTTTAGCTCCTTTAAGTTTATCTATTATGAAAAACCCGCTATTACTTATGGTACCTGCAACCATAGCAAGCTCAATAGCATTTATGATGCCCGTAGCCACACCACCAAACGCTATTGTGTTTGGTACTAACCGTATTAAAATAATTGACATGGTTAAATATGGGTTTATTTTAAATCTTATTGGGGTAGTTTTAGCAACTGTAAGTATATTGCTATTGGGTGGAATTTTAGGTATAAATATGTCACAAATGCCGGTTTGGGCTAAGTAGAATGTGTCTAAAAAGTCAACAAACTGAAAGTTTTATTTTTTCAAAGCTGTCAAATCGAATTCTGCGATAGCAGATTAGAAGTCCCCTAATTCAAAGCTGTCATTCCGAAAAATACGAAATGAAATGTAGTATTTGAGCAATCCTCTCATCTATTCAGAAGGACAGTAACCTAAAGGGGATTTCTCCTCGCTGTTGCTCGTTGAAATGACAGATGTTTACAATCTGAAAGCATTTATAATAAGCAAGTTAGTCAGGTCAGGATTACAAATCCAGAATAGTAGTTTAATTGTGCATATTTTTTATAAATACCGAAAATATTATAACTTACAGGAAAATTATTATCGGTTAAATAAAACTTTAAATATGAGAATGAATATCATTAAAATTTTTCAAGTAGTATTATTTGTAATTTTTCATAGTTCTATAATTGCACAATCAGTAAATTTGGTATATAATCCCGGATTTGAAGATTATGAAAAATGTCCGCAGGATTATACTTTTCAGGATAAAAGTCATAAATTAATACCCCATTGGACATATCCAACATTAACTACCCCTGATTATTTTAATAAATGTAGTACAGGATCAGCAAAAGTACCTTCAAATTTTGCAGGTGTAGCAGAAGCAAAAAGCGGAAATGGATATATGGGTGCAATTTTAAGTGGAAGTGAAATGAATTACCGTGAATATATTCAAGGTGAATTGAAAGAACCATTAGAAAAAGGTAAAAAATATTGTGTTACTTTCTATTATCGGTTAGCTTCTTATTCAAAGTTTGCAGTTGATCAGCTAAGTATATATTTTACACCTGAAAAAATTTCAACTGAAGGAAAAACATACTTGTCTAATAAGCCACAGTTAAATAATAAAGAAGGATTATTTTTAGATAATAGTAATAGTTGGGAACAAATTTGCAGGGTTTATGTTGCTGAAGGTGGAGAACGATTTTTTGTTATAGGAAACTTTCACTCTTATTCCGGAACAAATTACGTAGTAACTGATAAAAATATTTCAAATAAAAGAAATAAATCATATGCCTATTATTATTTCGATGATTTTGCTATTAGATCGTTAGTAGATTGTGATTTATGCCCCTGTGTGCAGCACGGGCTTGAAACAATAATAGCAGATTCGAGTTAT
>JAADFW010000115.1 GCA_013152655.1 Chlorobiota bacterium | reverse complement strand
AAAATAGTTAAATCATTTATTTTTCTTATTTTATTTTCACTATTAGGATGTAATAGTAAATTAATAAATGAATTAAAATTTAAATATTCTATTTCGGGTTCAATGAGTATTGATAATGTGCAAGTTAGTGACATTAAAATTAATTTTAAATCGACTGGTGAAACACAAATTGAAAAAAATGAGGGTATTTATATCGTTGATACTATTGGAAATGAAAATGAACTTTGGTTTAATTTTATTGCAAAAAAAGGAGAAATTTACAAAATAAGCTGGCAGGATAGTTGGTGGGAAGAATTTACTGCAGGAAGTATTTTTGTTACAGCATTTGAAGAAGACAGGCTTACAGAATTTTTTCCTAAAAACAGACTTATTCAAATGGATGGCTCCCCAAAAGTTATCAGCATACCTGCTGACGGGAAAGTTTTTCTAAAGGTTACAGGATATGATACTGAAATTTCAGGAACTTTTGCTCTTAACATTGAAAAAATTGATTTGGATTTAGTGGATCAAATCTCTTTTAATGAATCATTAAATTATACAATTTCTGCCGGGGAAGTCAAACTATTAAATTTTGATGTAGTTAAAGATTCTTTATATAGTGTAATACTTGAGGGTTCTGAATTTATTGGTGCATATGGCGATCAGGTTGAAGTAAAAGTAACTGCATTACGTGAAAATTTAAACGATTCGTATTTTTTTGAAGAATTTGTTTTATCTCCTGTTTTTGCCGGACAGCCAAATATTCAAAAAATTACGGCACTAAAATCAGAAAAAGTTTATCTTGCTCTTGTTGGAGCATATTGGTGGGAACCAAGAGATGTAAGCATTACTGTTGAAAGAAACTAACGCAAGAAGTGTAGTCTTGATTTAGTTTTTTTGTTTGATTTTAAGTGAGTTTACAGAATTAGCTGCATCAGTAAAAAATAACTTTTTTCCCATTCAACTTTTCACTTTTTTATTTTTCTATATATAAAATTCCCTTTTATCTATTCAATTAAATATCTTCGTCTTTTATTTCCGATTTTAAATAATTGTTGATGAATAAAACAAAAATAGTTGCTGTTTCTTATATAAATACTTATCCATTTATTTATGGAATTGAAAATTCCGGTATTTTGAATAATGAATATGAATTATATATAGAAAATCCGGCAATTTGTGCCGATTGGCTTAAAAATAATAAAGCAGATGTTGGCCTTGTGCCTGTGGCTGTTATTCCTGAATTAAAGCAATATGAAATAATATCTGATTACTGTATTGGGGCTTCTGCTAACGTAAGAAGCGTTGTATTACTTTCAAATTCGAGAATTGAAAACATCAATAAAATATATCTCGATTATCAATCACGAACTTCTATACTTTTAGTGCGGGTTTTAGCAAAATTTTATTGGAATATTGAGGTTTTATGGCAGAAAGCCAAACCTGATTTTGAAAAAAATATATTGTTGCCAAATGAAGGAATGGTGTTAATTGGCGACAGAGTGTTTAACGAAGCACATAAATATAAATATGTTTATGACCTTGCCGGTGAATGGAATGAATTTACCGGATTGCCTTTTGTTTTTGCGTGTTGGGTTTCAATAAACGCTTCAATTTCTTCTTTTGCTGATAGTTTTAATAATGCATTGGAATATGGAGTAAATCATATTAAAAATTCATTGGAAAAATATAATTCAAAAAACTATAATATTAATCTTGAAAATTATTTGAAAAATAATATTGACTATAATTTGAATGAGGAGAAATTAAAAGGCATGGATAAATTTTTTACTTTAATAAAGAAGTTAAATTTGTAAATTAATTATAAAAACAAATATTAAAATGAAACAATTTTCACAATATTTCATAGTGTTCGGTTTGAGTTTACTTCTGTTTAATTCATGTAGTAAAGACAGAAACAACCCGTTAGATATTTTAACGGCAAAATTTGAAGCAACTGTTGATGGGCAGAGTTTTACTGCAACTACTAAATTTTACAATGATAATACAGGATTTTTAATTATTACCGGACAAGAAATGGATGGTATTACCTTGAAAAAGCAGATAATAATTACACTTCCGGACATAAAAACGGGAACTTATACCATTGGCCTCGATTCAATTATTGCTATGACTTATCAAAATAAGGAAACAGATGAATTGTACACGGGCTTTTCCGGTACTATTGATATAACCAAGCTTGAAGATAATAAAGTTAGCGGAACTTTTAATTTTCAGGCTACCTCATTAGGTTTAAATACAATACAAATAACCGATGGAGTAATTGAAAATGTTTTGAAAGTGGGTACTAAATAGTTTAATTTTGTATATAATGAAAAAAGGTATAATTCTTATTCTGACATATTTTATTTTTGTTGTTAGTAGTATAAATATTTTAGGTTCAAACAGCTTGCAAGATTCTTTGCCGGCAAAAAAGCTTTTGGTTTATAAATTCAATATAAAACAACAAATTGGGCCGGCTATTTGGCGGCAAACAAAGCAAAGCTTTGAAAATGCCAGAGAATTAAATGCCGATTTAATATTAATACAAATGAATACATATGGAGGCTTACTTGATGCAGCTGACTCTATACGCACAACTATTTTAAATTGTAAAATTCCGGTATATGTATTTATTGACAATAATGCTGCCTCTGCCGGAGCATTAATCTCAATTGCTTGCGATAGAATTTATATGCGTGCAGGCGGTAATATTGGTTCTGCTACAGTAGTTGACCAATCGGGCAAGCCAATGCCTGATAAATACCAGGCGTATATGCGTTCAATGATGCGTTCTACTGCTGAGTCGCACGGAAAAGATACTTTAATAACGGGAAAAGATACTATTTACAAATGGAAAAGAGATCCGCGAATTGCTGAAGCAATGGTTGACCCGGATGTTTATATTGCAGGAATTATTGACACCGGCAAAGTACTTACATTTACTACTCAGGAAGCTATTAAAAATGGCTTTTGCGAAGGCCAGGCAGAAAATATTAAAGAGGTGCTAAAACTGGCTCAAGTTGATGAATATGAAATTAAAGAATATGAAGTTTCACCATTGGAATCATTAATTGGATTTTTAGTAAATCCTGTAGTTCATGGATTATTAATTATGATAATTATTGGTGGAATTTATTTTGAACTGCAAACGCCCGGTATTGGTTTTCCAATTGGTGCAGCCATTTTAGCTGCTGTTTTATATTTTGCTCCTTTGTATTTAGAAGGATTGGCTGAAAACTGGGAAATAATTGTTTTTATAATAGGTGTAATTCTCATTGCGCTGGAAATATTTGCTATTCCCGGCTTTGGAGTAGCCGGAGTTAGCGGCATATTATTAGTGATAACAGGTTTAACTTTAAGCTTGGTTGGAAATGTTGTTTTTACTTTTAACCAAGATGCTTTTGGCATATTATTTAAAGCTCTTTCATTAGTAATGATCTCTATTTTTCTATCCATAGTCTTATCCATTTATTTTGGAAGCAAATTATTAAAGAGTTCAGCTTTGAATTTTTTAGTTTTGAATACCACACAGCAGAAAGATGACGGTTATTTAAGTGTAACTAACGATTCGTTCCGTTTAATTGGTGAAAGTGGTATTGCTACTTCTATTTTGCGTCCTGCCGGAAAAGTTAAAATTAAAGAAGATTATTACGACGCTAAATCCCAATTTGGATATATTAATAAAGGTGAGAAAATTATTGTAATTGATTATAAATCAGGACAGCTATATGTCAAAAAGTTGGAAGGATAACACATTGAAAGTTCATATACGTGATTATAAAAAACATGATTATGAAGAAGTTATTGCCCTTTGGATACCGCTTGACCTGGGCAGGCCTGAAAGAGGAGATGATGACAGAGTAATTGAGCAAACCGTTAACCACGATGGTAAATTATTAATTATGGAACTGGAAGAAACCGGCGAAATAATTGGAACTTCATGGCTTACTAACGATCAACGCAGGTTGTACCTGCATCATTTTGGAATTAAAAAAGAATACCAGGGTAGGGGATTGTCAAAAATATTGCTTGAAAAATCATTAGAGGTTGCAAAACAAATAGGATTGCAAATAAAATTAGAAGTACATAAAACAAATACTGTAGCCGTTAATTTATATAAAAAATATGCATTTAAATATTTAGGCGATTACGATGTATATATCATTCGGGAATTTGAATAGCAATTTTAGGATTATTTAGCAGTGCGGGTTTTCTTGTACTTCATTTCCAAATCGTTATGTCGTTTAATTTTACTCATTATTTTCAATTTTATCACTTTCACCCGCATTGCTTATAGCCGTTGTTACCTGCTGGGTTTTATCTAATACTTTATCAATCAGCTCTTTAAATGGTGAACTTTTTCCGTATATCATATTTTCTTGCATTTCCATATAATCATTTTCGTATTTTTTTAAGAATTCATTTGGCGGTATCATGCTCAATTTATCAATTTGTAATTCAGAATAATTAACCGTTTTAATTGGTGTAAATATTTTTCTATGTGCAATTATTTCATCAAATAATTTACTGTTTTTCAAAGCGTTAATACCGTATTCTGTTGATATTATTTCTCCTATATCGTATAAATGTCTTGACATTCTATGATAACGGATTTTATCGTCAGGTTTGGTAAATTCTTCGTGTAACAAAATTAATTTTTCCAAAAAAGTTTTTTCGGGGGATATTGTTTTTACAATAAATGCTTTGTCGTCAAAAGAACTGTTTGGATAATATTCTGAAAAAAATACGAAA
>JAADFW010000114.1 GCA_013152655.1 Chlorobiota bacterium | reverse complement strand
GGCCTTAGCGACCGCAGGTTTCTTTATTAAAGTCGTACACTTTGCAAAAATTTCTTCAATTTTCCAGATACCAGAATAGGGCACAACGGTTGGGCTAAGCGCAGTGTGGGTTTTAAACACTTTAATTGTCTAGTCAAAGCAAAGTTAATTAAAAGATGTAAACTACCAATTTGCAATTGCCCCCACATTGCATTTAGCCATTGTTACCTGCTGGCTATTTTTAAAGTTCTGCTATCATTTTATTTACTTTTTCTTCAGGATAAATTGCAAACCAGAAAAGTATTCCTTCATATTTCGCAATTAATTTTATGGCTTCAATTTCAGGTTTTTTTACACCTTCTTTTTCGTATTCTTCTGTAAGTCTTTCTTTAAGTTCTTTGTATAAAACCCGAATGGTATCTTTAAATTTTGGATAACTTTCATATGCTTCAAAAAACATAATAAAATACCTTGACATTCCTTTTTCGGTTATCGCTATGATTTCAGGGACAAATACACTATAAAATTCCTTTATCATTAATTCAATCCCTGAAAGATTTAAATTCTTACTTGATTTCCAATCAATTTGAGCGTAATATGCTAAAAAGTAAGTGTCAATAACTTCTTTGTAAAGCGTTTCCTTATTTTCAAAATGGTGATAAAATGCTCCTTTTGATAATTTAGTTTCTCTTACCAAATCAGACATTGACGTGTTTTTATAACCTTTATTTAAGAAAAGTTTAAAAGCAATTTCTATAATTATTTCTTTTGTTTTCATATGTTTAATAAGGTTTTACAATCATAATAGTGGGTAGAAATAATATGAATTAACTTCTTTTTTAAAATAGTAACTCATTTTATATTATTAACTTCTTGTTCAAAAAAATCTTCTAACAAATCTTCACCATATTTATCGGTTACACCTTCCATTGTCATTGCTTTTAGGAAAAATAAAATTGGTCCATTAAATTTTTCTGACGTAAATGTTTTTAATATTGTATAAGTAATGTTTCTTACCCAAATTGGAATATGAATGCTTTTACCTTTAATTTTTAAAGCATTAAAAGCAACTTCTGCTAATTGGTTTTGCGTATAAACTTTTGGACCACCAACATTAACTTCAATTTTTGATTTTTCAAAACTATCAACACAAACAATTGCCAAATCTTTCCCGGATATTGGATTGATTTTATTTTCTCCTTTTCCAATTAAATACATTTTTCCACCTTTCCCCATTTTTAGTAATTCTTTTAAATCACCAAAAAATCCTGTTGGTCGAATAATGCAACTTTTTGTTGAAGACTGTTTTAATCTGTCCACAAATTTTTCTTTGGCTTGAATAATTTTAAGTTCTGGAAGTTTTTCTGCTCCAAATACTGATACATACTCAAAAAAATCAATGTTGCTTTTTTCGGCTTCTAATAATAAGTTTAAGTTTCCTTGATAATCAACATTCATATAGGTTAGACCGTCTTTTTGTTTTGTAATACCTATTGATGTAAAAACCCAATCTATATTTTTAGTAATACCTATTATTGTTTTGGGTTGTGTTATTTCTCCAATAAAGAATTCATCAACTTCTATGTTATTAAATTTTTCTTTTTGGCTTTCCTTTCTAATTAATACTCTAACCCAATAATTCCTTTTCTTTAATTCTTTGACAACAAAATTACCTAGATATCCTGTTGCTCCTGCTACTAATACTTTTTTCATATTCTAATTTTAATTACTTAACGAAACCAAACGGTCGGTATGCAAAAGTATAATAAATTTTGTTATTAGTATATTATTCTTTCATTTTTTTGTTTTGAATTATTTTACGCCTTTGATTTTAGCAGGAATTTTCGTCTTTGGTGCTTGCAGGTAACGTGTGCGGGTATGGGACGTGCCGCAATTTTCCACTTAAATTTTCTATAAAGTTACATCTTTTATTTTACCGTTCATTTTCTTAATTACCGTGATTTGCGGCATGGGCTATACCCTGCTGTTGTGCAACGTTTTTTTATTCAAATAATTTGTCAATAATATTTTCATCTGTGAAAGGACCATTTAAGCCACTTGGTCTAGAATTCGGTTTTCTAACAACATAAACAAATTTTGAAAACTTATTAGCTCCATTCTTTGAAGGACGGTTTATAGTTCCGTTTTGACTAAAATAAGATTCAACTTCATTTGCATTTTCCATTGTTTCGGCATCAAAAGTCTTCCAGAATTTTAACCCTAATACATTCACTCTATGTTCCGCTTTTCTTCTTTTGGTGTTATTTGTAATACCAACATACCAAGAATTTAATCTTGGTTTAGAAGAACCCATTGATTTTCTTATGTGCTTCGTTATTTCTGATTTAATTGTCGTTTTATTCATAGATGTTTTATTAATTAAAAGCAATTCATAGCTATTTATTTTTTTTATTTTCAAAGGTCAAAACTGAAATTAGTCCACCAATTCCGAGGGTTAAAAATACTTGCCAGTATTGAACAAAAAACATAGTTAGTAGAAACAAAGTCATAGTGATTGAAGATAAAATTAAAATCCGAATGTTCGTTTTTAGATAGTTTTTGATTTTGAACAAAGTAGCTTCTTTTTTTGTTATTTTGCTTTGAAGAATAATTTCTCGTTGGTACTTTCTTCGAAGTAATCTTTTTTCAGTTCGAGTCAAATCAATGTATTCCCATCCAATTGAGTTTGTTCCTAAATCAAGTCCTAAATATCTACTCATAGTTCTGTTTTAAAATTGAGACTAACGTAAATTTATTTCATTCATAATCATTTGTTTACAAAAACCTATTTCTTCAGGATCAATGGCAAATTTAGCTATGTTTTTCTTAATTCTTGTAATCATTTTTAGTTTTCTTTTTTGGTCAAGGAATAAATATTCTGTTGGTGGACTATATTGCACCTTCTTTGTTACCATAGTCCAGATTATTACTGCCAGCTTTCTTGCTGTTGCGCTTATGGCTGCTTGCCTGCCTTTTCTAAATGCTACTCTTCTAAAAAAATCAGAAAGGTGTGTATCTTTTAGATTTCCTATTGCATTGGCTGCTTGACGTAATGCTATTTTTAAGCGATTACTTCCTTTTGGAATCCTATTACTTAAAGTTTTTCCTCCTGATATTTTATTATTAGGTGCTAATCTAAGCCAGGAAGCAAATTCTTTGGAACTATTAAATTTACTAAAGCCTTCTGGTCCAATTTCGCTCATTATTGATAGTATTGTTGAATGACTCATTCCTTCTATTGCCATTAAATCAACACCGTCAAAATATTGAAAAGCAACTTGATTAAAATTTTTGATGCCCGGAGCATTCTTATTTTGTCTTTTATAGGGCTTATCTGTTGTTTTAAGTTTCTTTCTTTGTGGGAACTGTTTTAAAACTTCTTTAATAAACTTATCTATTTGTTTATCACACAACTTAATCTGTTTTTGGTAAAATTTGTAGATTTCATATTCCTGTTTTAATCCAAAAAGATAATCCTCTCTATTATTCCCGTGCAAAGCTTTAGCAATCTCTTCTTTCGATTTTTTACAATTGTAGTGTCTATGCTCTGCCAAAGAGAATGGGTCAAGGTTTCCTTTACAGATGTCTTCAATTATTTTTAATCCCGTAAGTCCACAAACATCTTTGACAACAACATCTAAACGAAAATTTAAAAACTTAAGATATTTCTGCATCTTTCGGGAAGCCCCTGCTGATTGTTGTATTAAATTACTCCTTTGACGACAGTAAGTTCGTAATTTTTCTGTGGTTTCTTCTGGTAAAAAACTACTGGTTAATAGCCCAAGTGAATGTAGTTTCTGTATATGAATACAGTCTAAAACATCTGTCTTCTTTCCTTTTGGATGCTTAGTAAATTTTCCATTACACAGAGTTACTTCCATCCCGTATTTTATTAACTCCGTATAAAGATTCTGCCAATAATCACCTGTGGATTCCATAGCAACCGAAGTGATGCCATTGCTTAATAACCATTCACATAATTCTGTGAGTTCTTGTGCATATACACCAAATTCTTTAACATCTTCTTTTGTAGTTCCTATTGCTACAAAATGTGACCTGCTTCCTATATCAATCCCTGCTGCATTTGGATTGACAATCGCCATTTCTACTTTGTCTTTTCGTGCCATTTGTATAAGTTTTAATAATTTATTTAATAATGGCTCTAAGAAAATGTATTTTTGTACTGAGAATTATTGAGAACGGGGTTCTCGTCTGAGACGAGACCACCACTGAAATTATCAACAAGCCCCTGATATTGGTCGTCAGGGGCTTTTACATTTCGACCAGAATGAACGCACGGACTATTACGTACCATTGCAAGAAACGGCCATACAAAGAGCCATTACAAAAATATTAAATTATCGAATGCTGTTTTGAGCGTGCTGTGACTTATCACGTTAGTATCAGAAATTAATCGGTTACTCTGATGTGGGGAATGAAGCCTAACGTGTGCGGGTATGGCACGTGACGCAATTTCTTGTTTAAATTTTCTATAAAGTTACATCTTTTATTTTACCATTAATTTTCTTATAAAGCCGTGACTTGCGGCATGGGCTATACCCTGCTGTTGTGCACCTGTTTTTCTTTTATTAATTTATTTCCTAAGGTAACAAAGGCTTTAATTTTATTTTTAAAAATGTAATATGCAAATTTCTTCAACGAGCCATCTTTCAATTTTATAACAATGAGATTTGGATTTGCTGATACAGGGCCAGGTAATAAATCAATAATTATTTCATTTTTCAAAGTATAATTTCCCGTATATATTATTT
>JAADFW010000113.1 GCA_013152655.1 Chlorobiota bacterium | reverse complement strand
ATTTATTCTACACATTAAAATCATTACTGTTCTTTTTCTTGATAAAAAGAACCAAAAATCAATCAAAATTGAACGCATTTTGATACTTGCCTTATTGCTCTAAGTCAGATTAGTACCTCATGGATGAACAAAAGTATTTCTTGCTAATAAAGTACACTGCGTATATGCCAGTATCAAAATCCCGCACCCAATTTTGAATAGCCAACACACACGGCGTATCATTCTTGTTCCTGTAAACTTTAGTACAAAATATAATTATAGTTTAGTATGAATGTTTCAATTTGGAAGTGAAATTTATTCAGAACTCGAAAGGCATCAAGGAAATTTGGCAATAAATCTTTGTGAAGGCTTTATGTTTTAGCCTTAAGAGCATTACACGAGTTTCAGGAGAAAAAAGTTGTTTATGAAAAACCATGCCTATTCCTGAAATGGCTTGTAATGCGGCAGGCAAAGCCAAGCAATTAGATTTATCCAAATTTCATGGCAGCCTTGATTTTTTGTTTACTTTTTTATCAAGAAAAAAGTAAAAGCCTGTTTCGTCCCGAGACTTTTGTGAGAGCCCCGGGTACTCGAAACGGAACTTAAGAACACGTGATAGACAAAATTTATATATCAAATAAAACCAGATTGAAATAATTCCAGCACCTCAAAATAATATTTAGCCTCTTTATGGCTTATAAGTGAATGGAATGAAAAAATACATTTATCTGGAAATTAAACTAAAAAATATTATATTTGCAGCCCAAAATAGAGGTCCCGTAGCTCAGTTGGATAGAGCATCTGCCTTCTAAGCAGAGGGTCACAGGTTCGAATCCTGTCGGGATCACAGAAAGCGAAACCCTTGTAAATTATATTTGCAAGGGTTTTTTAATTATTCTTTTTGAAAAGCCAGTTGCTCTTGTAGTATTTTTTCAACAGTGCTAATTTCAATAAATGATGCACCCATACTTGGGCCAAAATTACCGGCAACAATTACTACAATATCACTTTTATGTAAACTTTTATTTTTTAATAAATAGTTTAATTCCGCTGCTATAAACTCACTTGTTTTTTTTCTGGGTTCTAAATAATGTGCATGGGCACCATAAGTGAGTGCAAGCTCACGCATTATGGTTTTGTTATAGCAAACGGCATAAATAGGTTTTTTACCTCTGAATGCAGATAAATTTCTAATAGTTCTGCCACTTATAGAGTCGGCAATTATTGCTTCGGCTGACAGACGTACCGAGGCTTTTACGGCTGATTTGCATAAATATGCCGAAATTTCATTATTTAGTACAACAGCAGGTATTTCGTTAAAATCTTCTTTTGTCTTTTCAACTTCCAATGCAATTTTATTCATCATTTGTACCGATTCAACCGGGTATTTACCATAAGCAGTTTCGCCACTTAACATAATAGCATCTGTGCCATCATAAATTGCATTGGCAACGTCGCTTACTTCGGCTCTAGTTGGCCGCGGATTCCTAATCATAGTATGCAGCATTTGTGTTGCTGTAATAACCGGTTTACGTTTTTCAATACATTTTTTTATAATAATTTTTTGTACATGAGGAATTCTTTCACGTGGAATTTCAATTGCCAAATCGCCTCGTGCAACCATAATGCCATCAGCATAGTTAAGAATTTCATCTATATTATCAACACCATCCTGGTTTTCAATTTTTGCAATTATTTTAATTTTGTTTTTCTTTTCATCCAGAATTTTTTTTACTGCCTGTACATCTTCTTTTTTTCTTACAAACGAGTGGGCAATAAAATCTAAATTATTATCAACGGCAAAGTGCAGATAATCAATATCTTTTTTACTTAAAGAGGGTAGTTTAATATGGGCAGACGGAATATTAACACTTTTTTTACCTTGAATTATTCCGGTATTTTGTACTTCGCACTTAAGTGTATCATTCTCTTTTTCAAGAACTAATAATTCTAAAACACCGTCGTCAATTAAAATCCGGCTGTTAACAGGTATGTCTTTTACAAAATTTTTATAAGAAACATAAATCATTTGCTTATTAGTTTCTTTGTTTGGGTTACCCTGAATATTAACTATGTCTCCTGCTTTAACCGGGAATTCTTCAGTTGCTTTTGTAGTTCTTATTTCAGGGCCTTTTGTATCAAGCAATAAAGCAATCTTATCCGAAACTTTTCTTACATTATTAATCACTTTAAAAGTGTCTTCAAAAGTTTGATGTGCTGTATTCAGGCGAACTACATTCATTCCATTTTCATACAGTTTTTTTAAAAATTTTACATCACAATTTTTATCAGAAATTGTTGCTACAATTTTTGTTTGTTTTAGCCTGCCAATCATTTTTTATTCATTTATATTTTAAACTGTAAAAGGCTGTAAAAATAGACAAATTAATACACTATAAGTTTAAAGGGTTATAGAAAATTAATCATTTTTAACAACTACTTTAAAAATTTATTAAAATAGATATGAAGCAACGTTAATTTATAGTATTGAATTGTAATTAATAATTATTTTTGCAACTATTAATTATTAATAAAAAACTATTTACCTATGACAATTATTGAAAAAATTATTGCCAATCATTCTAAACTTGACAAAGTAAAACCGGGTGATATTGTTGATATTTTAATTGATGCTCGTGTAGCGCGCGATTTTGGAGGTGCAAATGTGGTTAAGAATCTGGAAGATAACAATTTAGGTATTGATGATGTGGAAAAAACATTTTTTACTTTCGATACTAATCCAACCGGTTCCGATCAAAAATATGCTGTAAATCAGCAAAAATGCAGAGTATTTGCCCGCAAACACGGGATAAAAGTTTTTGACATTGACGTAGGAATTGGAACTCATACGCTTATTGAGCAAGGGCTTTCTTATCCCGGTTCAACAGCGGTTACAACCGATTCACATGCAAATATATTAGGTGCTATTGGTGCATTTGGACAAGGAATGGGCGACAAGGATATTGCTGCTGCTTTTAATAAGGGAAAAGTTTGGTTTAAAGTTCCCGAATCAGTTAAAATAAATTTAAATGGCAGCCGGCCAACAGGACTGAGTGCCAAAGATATAGTACTAAACTTATTAGCAGAATTTGGTGCCAATAAATTATTAGGTTATTCGGTTGAAATATATGGTGATGAAGTAGAAAAATTTACGTTAGATGAACGAATTACTATAGCTTCAATGGGTACTGAAATGGGAACTATTATTGTTTTCTTTCCTCCTTCAAAAGAAATTGTTGAATATTGTGAAAGCAAGACTGGAAACACAATAAATCCTGTTTTGGCTGATGAAAACGCTAACTATGCAGCAGAATATAATATTGATTTTAGTGGTTTTGTTAAAAGAGTATCCCGGCCGGGAAAACCGCATGATACTATCGCAATTAATGAGGTTAAAAAGACAAAAATTGATTCGGCATTTATTGGTAGCTGTACAAACGGAAGAATGGGAGATATGAGAGCTGTAGCTTCTGTTTTAAAAGGCAGGAAAGTTGCTCCGGGTGTTGTGCTAAAAATTGTTCCTACAACGAACGAAATTTGGAAAAAATGCCTTGATGAAGGATTAATTGAAATATTTAAGAATTCGGGTGCTTTGGTTTCAAATGCCGGATGTGCAGGTTGCGCTGCAGGACAAGTTGGACAAAACGGTGCAGGAGAAATAACCATTAGCACAGGAAATAGAAATTTTCCGGGAAAACAGGGAAAAGGCGAAGTTTATTTGTCATCACCTGCATCAGTAGCAGCATCAGCAATTGCCGGATACATTACTACACCGGATGATATTCCTGAACATCCTGCGGTTTTTAAAGTTGATATTCAGGAAGAACCCAAAGCAAAAGAGGTTGTACGTAAAAAGGAAGCAGATAAACCAACTGAAGTTGAAGGAAGAGTATGGTTTATTAAAGAAGATAATATTGATACTGATATGATTTTTCATAACAGATACTTATCAATAACAGATATTAATGAAATGGGACAATATGCTTTTGATAACTTAAAAGGATATGAAGATTTTGCAAAGAAAGCCAAACCGGGAGATATTATTGTAACACAAAAGAATTTCGGGTCGGGTAGCAGCCGCCAGCAAGCTGTTGATTGTTTTAAAGCCTTAGGTATTCACTGTATTATTGCAGAATCGTTTGGAGCAATCTACGAACGAAATGCCATTAATGCGGCTTTCCCAATTCTTACATATAATACTCTTGATAAAATTGATTTAAAAAATGGTGACATTATTAAAGTAAATTACACTACCGGATTAATAACCAATATAAGAAATAACTCGTCTGTAAATATAAATCCTTTTTCAGAAGTTCAGTTAGAAATTTATAGCAACGGAGGGCTTTTTTAGAAGAAATGAATAGTGAACAGTAATGATAGTATTGAGTTGAAGAATGTAGATTGTTATAAAATAATTTTAAATTCTGTCTTTCGCATGCTGTATTTTGTTTAAATTCTATAAAAAGATTAAATAATAAAAAAACTAATAAAATGGGAAAAACATTTGTTGAAAAAATATTAAATGCCGAAAAAGGAAGTATTGTATTTAGGAAACCTGATATAATTCTTACGCATGATAATACTGCCAGCATTAAAAATACTTTTGCAAAAATGGGAGGTAAAAAAGTTGCTAACCCTGATAGTATGTTAGTAGTACTTGACCATAATGCTCCTCCTACCAATTCTAAAATTGCTACTCAATATCAGGATATTAGAGAAATAGTTAAGGAACAGGGTATTAAGAATTTTTATGATGCAGGGAAAGGAATCTGTCATCAAATTATGTCGTATCATGCAAAACCTAAAATGATAATTGTAGGAAGCGATAGCCACACTTGTACTGCCGGTGCATTTAACGCTATGGCTGCCGGAATTGACAGAACAGAGGCTGCCGGTATTTGGAAACGTGGTGAGACATGGTTCAGGGTTCCCGAATCGATAAAAATTATACTACATGGTAAATTAAATGAGGGTGTTTATGCTAAAGATATTTCTTTATGGATTATTGGGATGATTGGTTCAGACGGAGCCAATTATAATTCTATTGAATATCATGGCGAAGGTGTAAAAACTTTAAGCATTTCAGAACGAATGACTCTGGCTAATCTCGCTTCTGAGATGGGTGCTAAAAATGCTGTTTTTCCTGCTGATGAAGTTTTGGCAGAATTTTACGGCCAGAGAGAAATGGAAGGAGAATGGGCTGATGAAGATGCTGAATATCTTAAAGAAATAGAAATTAATTTAAGCGAAATTTTCCCGCTTGTAGCTGTTCCTCACCATGTAGATAATGTAAAAGCCTTGGCAGAAGTGAAAGGGAAAAAATTGAATCAGGGATTCATAGGAACCTGTACAAACGGGAGATTAGATGATATTAGAATTGCTACTGATATTTTAGAAGGCAAAAAAGTAGCAGAAGGATTTCAATTATTAGTTACGCCGGCTTCGCAACAAATATATATGCAAGCATTAAAAGAAGGGTTAATTACTAAGCTTATTGAAGCAGGTGCTAATATTTTATCGTCTTCTTGCGGGCCGTGTTTAGGAACAGGGCAAGGTATTCCTGCCGATGGTTATACGGTTATTTCAACTGCAAACAGGAATTTTCTGGGACGTATGGGGAATAAAAATGCAGAAATTTATCTTGCATCGCCTGCTAATGTGGCTTATTCAGCTATAAAAGGAGAAATTGCCGATTCAAGAGAAATTAATGCAGACGATAAATTCCCTTATAAAAAAGAACAAAGTTCTACAGTTATAATCAAAGAAAACGATAACCGTAGAATGAAAAACGTTTGGAATTATGCCGATGTAGATAATTTGAATACAGACCAAATGTTTGCAGGAAACCTTACTTATAACGTTCTAAGTTCTGATGCAGCAGCAATTATGCCACATCTTTTTAAGGGTTTTGATGATAATTTTACCGAGAGAGTTCAAAAGGATGATATAATTATTGCAGGTGATAATTTTGGTTGCGGGAGTTCACGCGAGCATCCTTCTGTAGGTTTGGCACATGCCGGAATTAAAGCAGTTATTGTAAAATCAATAAACAGAATATTCTACCGATCGGCTATAAATCAGGGTTTGGCTTTAATTGTGAATAAAGAAATTGTAGAAGCTTATAACCCGGGAGATTCGGTTGATGTTGACTTTGCGAATGGTATTATTAAAATTAATACAACAGAATATAAATTTGCTCCTTTGCCTGATAAACTTATGCAGATAATTGAGAAAAAAGGATTGGTAAATTGGATTAAAGCTGAAAGTGAGTAATTGGTGAAGTGAAAGGATGAAAAATGAACGAGTAAGGTATCATCTTTTTATTTTTCCTTGTCATTCTGAGCAAAATGCAGTAGAAATATCTTTATTTTATAATATGGGGATTTACTTATTCTCATAAGTGAATTCCGGTTGGAAGTACAATGAACCTGCTTAATTTATACAAAATCGAAGCGAATTGTATGAATTAAGCAGGTCAAATTACAAATTTGCGGTAGTTCTAATCTAGTTCTTTTTTCCCTCTACAATTCTTTCCAAATGACAAAATAAAAGATTCCCATTTTCATCTCTAAGATGCATTCCATTTCCCTCACAATATTTATAAAATTCGCACTCAGAACAGATTCCTGTCTTAGTCCAACTTCTGTCTCGAAAAATTTTATATTTATTTTGCCAAACATCCGCAAAATTGTCCTTATAGATATTCCCCTGAATAAAATTATCTCTCAAGTTAGGACAAGCTGAAATTGAACCATTGGCTAATATAGAGCCAACATTTATTCCTGAGCGACAAAAGAAAAAATTATCACGAACTTCTCCTTCATAAATTCCCAAAAAACCTTCACAACCATAATTCAACCTAATGTTTTTTTCTTTTCTTGTTCTTTTAATAAACTCAAATAAAGAATTAAATTGAATTGAATTTAACTGCAATTCTTTATAGTTTTTTGCTCTGCCTATTGGGAAAATTGTAAAAATTCTCCATTCTTTCACACTTTTCTGAATTAACAAATCACGAATTGTAGAAAGTTCGTTTATGTTTCTTTGATTAATACAAGTTACAACATCATATTTCAGATTGGTAATTGCAGGAAGCATCTCTAAAGCTGATATAGCATTATTATAACTATTTTTATTGCCTCTTAACCAGTTGTGAGAATCTTTCATGCCATCCAAACTAATTGTTAGTGAGCGTAATCCTGCTTTTAATAATTGATTTAAACGGTTTTTATTTAAGAGCATTCCGTTAGTTACTATACCCCAGGGAAAGCCTTTACGATATAATTCAATTCCGACTTCTTCAATATCTTTACGAACTAAGGGCTCCCCACCTGTAAAAACAATTAAAGTTTTATTCGGGTTTACTATAGGCATAACCTGTTCAATAGCTTTTAAGAAATCTTCTTTTGGCATATCCTTAACCGAAGTGTTAATTTTGCAATCGCTTCCACAGTGAAGACAATTGAGATTGCACCTCAATGTACATTCCCAAAAAATATAATTTAGATTGTGGATTTTGCTTTCATTCTTTTTATACTTGCTGTATAAATTTAATGCAATTCGTTTTCTTAATGAAATTTTTGGGGCCATTAGTCCTTAGGCTTCAACTTAATATTCAACACTTTTTTAGTTTCTCCTGAATACCAGTTTCTATCTCCACCTGAAAATACCGGGTCTGTAAATTCCACAAGCGTATCTAAAGTTTCAAATTGTCTGTTTTCTTGTTTATCAATATCTGTAAATTTTAATAAAAATGTTTGATTGTTAGGAAAACTTTCAATATTTAATAAATATTTTCCTTCATAATCACTATAAGTACTATCATATCCCGAAACAACTTTAATATTTGGAATTACTTGACTACTATCTTCTGACTGAACAATTCCATTAATAATAAAATCTGCTGATGGACTACCATATTCACAAGCTGTTTGAATACAAGCAGTTGAAAATCCTAACAATGAAATAAATAATGTAATAATTCTGTTATACTTATTTCGTAGCTTATTTATTATCTGTTTCATCTTTTGTTTTTTTTACAGATGAGAGATATATTTATTTGGTTGCTTCTGAATATTTATAAATACGAATGTAAGAATTATTATTTATTACTTAGTATAATAACAATGGCTACGAATAATGAGTATTTACCAAATTCCTTATTATTGTTGATAGAAATGGACGTATCTACTTCTTTTTCCTTATTATACGATATATCTTCATTTAAATTGCTGGTAATTTCCCTGTATGGCTGTAATAGCAGTTTGAAAATTAGTTAATCTTCAAAAAATATTCTTCTATCTTTGTTGATAAAATAAATTGATAATTGCAAGTTAATGTACGAAAAGTTTATCAAATATATTGAAGAAAATTATCTGATAAATAATTCACAATCAGTGTTGTTAGCTGTTAGTGGCGGGGTTGATTCAATGGTAATGCTTGATTTATTCAGGAAAACAAACTATAATATTGGAGTAGCACATTGCAATTTTAAATTAAGAGGCAAAGAATCAGATGATGATGAGGAATTTGTAAGAAACAAAGCTAATGATTTTAATATCCCCATTTATTCAGTTCATTTTGATACTGAAAAATATGCCAATAAAAAGGGCATTTCTATACAGATGGCCGCCCGGGAATTACGCTATAATTGGTTCGAAGAAATAAGAGATAAAAATAAGTACGATTTAATTGCTATAGCTCATAATGGCGATGATGTGATTGAAACCTTTTTATCGAATTTAATACGTGGAACCGGTATAAAAGGGCTCACCGGAATTAAACCTAAAAATGATTTAATTATAAGGCCAATATTGGATTTTTATCGTAGTGAAATTCTGTATTATGCTGATTATAATGAGATTAATTATAGAGAAGATTCAAGCAACAATTCAGTAAAATATAAAAGAAATTTTATCAGGCATGAAATTATTCCGCTTTTTGAAAAGCTAAATCCTGATGTAAAAATTACTATTTCAGAAACCATTCAAAAATTAAAGGATGTAGAAGAAATTTATCGGCAAAAAATAGAAAGTACAAAGAAACAAGCTGTTAAAATTGAAAATGGGAACATAATTATTTCTGTTAGTGAGCTTAAAAAACTTAATCCATTAAAACCTTATTTGTTTGAGTATTTAAAACCTTTCGGATTTAGTAATGACAGCCTGGAAAGAATTATTGAAAATGGAAATAAACAATCGGGGAAAATATTTTATTCTGAGAAATACCAATTACTAATTGATAGAAAAAACCTGATTATTTCGAAGAAAGTTAGTAAGGGAAATCCAGTTTTTTATATCAAAGAAAATGATAAGAGTATTGATTTTCTAATTAAATTGAATTTGAAAAGATTTGATAGAGATGATAGTTTTTCGGTAATAAAAAATGAAAAAATAGCTCAGGTAGATTTTAGTAAATTAACTTTTCCACTTAAGTTAAGGAAATGGAATGCAGGTGATTTTTTTTATCCGTTGGGAATGAAAAGGCAGAAAAAAGTAAGCGATTTTTTTATTGATTTAAAAATGAGCAGGCTTGAAAAAGAAGAGGCATGGATATTGGAATCGGCAAATGAAATTGTTTGGATTATTGGAAAAAGAATAGACAACAGGTATAAAGTAACTGAAAAAACTAAGGTAATATTAGAAATTACATGGTTAAAATAAATCTTACTTTATATTCTTAAAATTATCTTTAAGTCCATTCTTTAAATTTACCATTTTTATTGCTGTAACTGCTGCCTCTACTCCTTTGTTGCCATGTTTTCCACCGGCCCTGTCAAGTGCTTGTTGATATGTATTAGTTGTAAGCAACCCGTAAATAAAAGGAATTTGGTAATCTAAATTTAATTGGGTAATACCTTGTGTTACCCCCTGGCATATAAAGTCAAAATGCCGTGTTTCACCTTGAATAACACAACCAAGGCATAAAATTGCATCAAAATGTAAATATTCAGCCATTAATTTGGCACCTAAAGTTAATTCAAAGCTACCCGGAACATATTTTACAATTATATTTTCTTTTTCAGCACCATTCTCAATAAATGTATTTATGGCACCATCTCTTAAGGCAAAAGTAATTTTCTCATTCCATTCGGAAACAACAATACCAAAATTCATGTTCTTGGCAGAAGGTATTTCTGAATTATAATTGGAAAGATTTTTCTTTTTTGTATCCATAATTTAATATGTAAAAAAAATGTACCAGCACAAAAGTACTGATACATTTATAAGTTTATACTAAAATAAAATTACTTATTCATTTCAATTTTAGCACGGGTTATGTATTTATCTACACTTCTGCTTTCTATTGAACGTTTATAATCTTTTTTAATCCTGGTGTACATCTCAATAGCTTTTTCAAATTGGCCAAGTTTTTCGTAAACATTTCCTATTTTCATTAGAAAGATAGGTGTTAACAAACTATTATCCGATTTATCAATTGATTTTAAGTAAAAAGATATAGCTTTTTCTTTATCGCCCAATTCAATATATGCATCACCGGTTGCAGCAAGTGCTAATGGCCCAACCATCTGGTCATCAGAATCAAACAATTTTAAATACTCAACAGCATTTTCATAATCACCCATATGTAAGTAAGAAATACCGGCATAATAATGTGCAAGATTAGCAGATTTGGTTAAGCCATAATCGTCAATAATATCTAAAAATCCTAATTCTTCACCATCGCCATTTAAAGCAAGATTAAATGAATCTGTTTCAAAATAGCGTTCTGCAGTAAACATTTGTGATTCTGCTTCAATTTCCATCGGAGCCACATAAAACTTTTGAAATCCCAAATATCCACCAACAATAACAGCTATTACAGCAACAATTATTAATAAACTTTTCTGGTTATCCTCAATATATTGTTCTGTTTTAGTTAGAACATTTTCAACTACTTCTACAGGTTGTTCAGCATGTTTTTTATTCGACATTATTTAAAATTTTAGATTTCTTGAAAATTCCTCGCAAAAGTAAGTGTTTTTACATAATATTGAAATTATTGTTTAACTTTTTTGCAATATTTCATACAATAAACTATTATATGTGCTTATACACGGGCTAATTCATTAAATTTGCTCAAAATTAGAATTATTAATCAATGAATTTAAAAAATATTTCTTTAATCAATTTTAAAAACTACGAACAATTAGAAGTAAGTTTTTCTTCCAGAATTAATGGATTTATAGGCAATAACGGTGTTGGAAAAACAAATTTATTAGATGCTATTTATTATCTTTCGTTTTGTAAAAGTTATTTTAATGCAGTTGACAGCCAAAATATTAAACATAATGAATCATTTCTGGTAATACAGGGAAATTATAATATTTCAAATCATGATGAGGCTATTTATTGCGGGATAAAGAAGAATAAAAAAAAGCAATTTAAACGAAATAAAAAGGAGTATGAAAAATTAGCCGATCACATTGGCTTAATTCCCCTTGTAATGATTTCACCCGCCGACAGTAATTTAATAACTGCTGGTAGTGAAGAAAGAAGAAGATTTTTAAATGTTGTGATTTCACAGTATGATAAGGGCTATTTAAACGATTTAATTAAATATAATAAAGCTGTTAATCAAAGGAATAAATTATTAAAAGACTTTGCATATTCAAATAATTATGACGAGGAAATGTTACTGCTTTGGGATGCTCAAATGATTGTCCCCGGTGAAAATATTTTGGCTAAGAGATTAGATTTTATCGAGCGGTTAATACCAATTTTTCAAAAATATTATAATTATATTTCTTCCGGATTAGAAGAAGTACAATTAGAATATCAAACAACGGTTATAAATAATTCTTTTAAGGAAGCATTACTTAAATCAAGACAAAAAGACAGGGCATTGCAATATTCTACAGTTGGAATTCACAAAGATGACTTAAGTCTTAAATTACGAAATTATCCTATTAGAAAAATTGGATCGCAAGGCCAGCAAAAAACATTTTTATTAGCACTTAAATTAGCACAATTTGATTTTTTAAAAGAGTTGTACGGATTTAAGCCTATTTTGCTGTTTGATGATATTTTTGATAAATTAGACAGCAATAGAGTTGAGAAAATAGTTGAATTGGTTGCAGACAATAATTTTGGCCAAATTTTCATAACTGATACCGGTAAAGAAAGATTGAAAAATATTTTGAAACATTCTAAAATTGATTACCAATTGTTTAATATAGAAGATGGTAATGTTTTAAAGGCGTAAAATATCGTCTTTATATCTTCAAAAATAATAACAAAACAAAATATGCAAAAGAAAGAAGTTCAGCCATTAAAAAAAGTAGTGAACGAATATTTGAAAGCTCTTAAAATTGATGGGAAAATTAAAAAAGCCAGGCTTGTAAATTCCTACGATAAAATTGTAGGTAAAACAATTGCTAAAGCAACCAATAAAGTATATTTCAGAGATTTTACTTTTGTTATTGAAATGAATTCATCAGTAATGCGAAACGAGTTATATATGCTAAAGGAAAAATTAATACAAATATTAAATGAAGCCGCAGGAGAAAACCTGATTGAAGAAATTGAATTTAAATAGCAAAATCTAAAAGTCCCCGGTTAACCTCAATATTTTTTGTGAATAGAGGAGTTAACGGACTTTTAGATGAGGATTTATATAATAGCAATATTATTTAGAAGGAAGCACATCGTAAACTTCACCATCTTTTGAAAATCGTTCGCTCATTGAAAAGAAAAAATCACTTTCTATAATTGCATTTTCATCACTATCAGAACCATGAACAGCATTTTGTTGAACCGATTCGGCAAACATTTTACGAATTGTTCCTTCTTCAGCATTTTCCGGATCTGTTGATCCTATTAGCTTTCTATATTCTTCAACTGCATTTTCTTTTTCAAGAATGGCAACTACAATAGGCCCTGAAGACATGAATTTTACTAAATCTTTAAAAAATGGCCTTTCTCTATGAACTTTGTAAAATACTTCAGCTTGTTTTGTTCTTAATTTAGTAAATTTCATTGCAACTATTCTAAAACCTGCTTCATTTATTTTAGCCAAAATAGGGCCAATATGTTCATTTTGAACAGCTCCGGGCTTAATCATTGTAAAAGTTATGCTACCAGCCATTTTTTTAATTTTTTAATTAAAATTATCAAGTCATAAAAATAGAAATTTTTATTGTTTTGTACCCTTCTAATAGCTTTAAATTTTGAATTAAAGAATTAATTATTGTTTCACTTAATCTTTCTCAAATTGCTTATCTTTGATTTTTTTAATTTTAAAAATATACTTTGATAGAATTTAACCAAGCAGATATTAGTACATTAAACCTTTTATTAAAAAATAAAAAAAAGATTGCAATTTTAACTCATGTAAACCCGGATGGTGATGCAATAGGCTCATCTCTTGGGGTATTTCATTTTTTAAATAATTTAGGACATGATGTTACGGTAATAACTCCAAATGAGTATCCTTTGTTTTTACAATGGCTTCCTGGCAACAAAAATGTTCTGGTTTATTCTAAAAACAAATCAAAAGGTAAAAAAGTATTGCATGAAGCAGAATTGATTTTTACATTAGATTTTAATCATGTAGAAAGAATTGATTGGTTAAAAAAAATATTCTCAGAAACTAAAGCAAAAAAAATTCTTATTGATCATCATCCAAATCCTGAAAACTTTGCTGATTTAAAATTTTCTGATACCAACGTAAGTTCAACAGCAGAATTGGTTTATTTAGTTATTAAAAAATTAAATAAAACAGACAAAATAGATGTAAATGCAGCTACTTGTTTATATACCGGAATTATGACCGATACAGGATGTTTTAATTACAATTGTTCCAATCCGGATACTTTTAAAACAGCAGCCGGCTTAATTGAAAAGGGAATAAATATAAATATCATTAATTCCTCGGTTTACGATAATTACTCGGCAGATAGGATGAAATTAATGGGTTATAGTTTGCATGAAAAAATGCAATTATATCCTGAATATAACTCTGCTGTAATTGCTCTCAGTCAAAAAGAAATGCAACAATTTAATTTTGAATCAGGTGATACAGAGGGATTTGTTAATCTGCCTTTATCAATAAAAGGTATTGTATTTTCAGTATTACTCTTAGAAAAGAAAGATCATGTAAAATTATCATTCCGGTCGCAAGGTAATTTTCCGGCTAATGAAATAGCTGCTAATTATTTTGAAGGAGGGGGGCATTTAAATGCTGCCGGCGGAAAAACAAAACTTAGCTTAGAAGAAGCAATAGCTAAATTGGAAGAATTGTTTAAACAGTATAAAGATAATCTGCAAAATGCCTTTTAACAATTTGATTAAAAATAAAAGCAAATATTATAGAATTTTCTCTATTGGAATATTGGTAAGCATTCTTGTTTTGTCTGGATGTAAACAAATACACAGGCCTGTAAATACTAAAAAATATAAGGAACCTTTAATTAAAGTAAATAAATACTTAGTTAATAAAGATAACGAATCAATTAAAAGCTATTTAAAAAGGCATAATCTTAAAATGCAGCAAACAAAAACAGGATTATGGTATAAAATAATTAGAAAGGGAGAAATACAAGCCAAATCAAATCAAATAGCTACTATTAATTATAAAGTTAAATTGTTGACCGGGGAATTGTGTTATTCTTCTGATTCATTGGGGCCTAAATCGTTTAAAATAGGACAGGGCGGTGTTGAGCCCGGATTAGAGGAAGGTATTTTAATGATGCATGAAGGCGATAAGGCGCAGTTTATTCTGCCACCTTATTTAGCACATGGATTACTTGGCGATGGAGATAAAATACCGGCAAGAGCAACAATTATTTATGAAGTTGAGCTAATAAGACTAAGTTTTTAATCAAATTTTTTATATTTATACTTTATTAAGAGAATATTGATATAGCAAATTAACAAAATGTATAAATTCTATATTGCTTTATTACTGTTAAGTTTTTCATCTTGCAAATATTTTTCAACTTATCCTGATTATGATAAAACGCCTACCGGCATTTATTACCATTTAATTTTTATTGGCCCTGAAGAAAAATATCCCAAGCCGGGTGATTATATAACTGCAGATATTTGTTATCAAACCATGCAGGATAGTATTTTTTTTAAGGGAAGCAGAACTTTTCAAATTACTAAACCGGAATTTAAAGGCTCTATTGATGAATGTTTTTTAATGATGTCAGAAGGAGATAGTACTTCATTTATTATTAATGCAGATAACTTTTTTAAGAAAACGCTACAAGCAAAATTACCCAGTTTCATACCTGAAAATAGTGAAATGAAGGTAGGAATAAAAATGCGGTTAATAAGGACAGAAAAAGAATATCAACGTGAAAAGGAAGAGTTTTTAGCATGGATTGAGGATTTTGGCGATTATGAAAAGCTTATTTTAAAAAGATTTATTGAAGAACAAAAAATAGGAGTTGACCCAATGGAAGACGGGTTGTTTTATATTCAGGTGAAAGAAGGGAAAGGGCCTAAAGTGAAAAAAGGAGACGTAGTTTTAGTAGATTATGAAGGAAAGTTTTTAAATGGCATCTTTTTCGATTCAACAAAAAAGCGCCATCAGCCATTTGAATTTGTATATGGAAGCGAATTGCAGGTTATTTCTGGATTGGAAGAAGCAATAGGTAGAATGCATGAAGGCGAAAAGGCTGTTGTTATTATCCCGTCTGATTTAGCGTTTGGCGAGTCAGGTAGTTCAACCGGAATTATTCCACCTTTTACTTCTGTTATTTATGAAATAGAACTCTTAAAAATTTATTCAAAAAAGGAGATAAAAAAATAATTTAACTTATGTTGGTTTTAAAGAAAAATCATTGGATTGTATTTGCGTTGCTTGTTTTAATTAGTTTTCAGTGCAAACAGGATAATAAGTTATATGAAAAAGACAAAACAGGATTGCGGTATAAGTTTTTTGTAAAGAATATTGATGCAAAAAAAGCCGCAATTGGTGATGTCTTGGAATTGAAATACAAACTTGTAACTGAACAAGACTCATTGATAGAAGAAACGGATCTTTTTAGAATGCGTTTAAAGCCTTCATCGCATCCGGGTGGTTCCATTGAAGATGGTTTAGCATTAATGCATGAAGGAGATAGTGCTGTATTTTTAATTGATGCTGAAAAATATTATAATTTAACAAGAGGTATTAAAATGCCTAAATTCCTGAAAAAGGGAAGTAACATTAAGTTTTATATGAAATTGAATGAAATATTAGATTTAAATGACCTGGCTTCTTATAAAAAGAAAATGTATCATCGCAACATGCAACAAGAAACCATCCTTTTAGATGATTTTTTAAAACGCTCAAATATAACTGTTGAACCTACAAATTCAGGATTATACTTTGTGGAATTAAGAAAAGGTAAAGGGAAGAAGCCGATGCCAGGGCAAACAGTTGTTGTTAATTATACCGGATATTTTATTGATGGCAATATTTTTTCAACCTCATATAAATTAAGTAAGCCTTTTGAATTTAAATTTGGCAGTGGAGAAGTAATTCCCGGATGGGAAGAAGGAATAGCAAAAATGCATATAGGCGGTAAGTATAAATTGATTATACCTTCGCATCTTGCTTATGGTGCTGAAGGAAAAGGAACTAAAATTTTACCTTTTTCTACTTTAATTTTTGATATCGAATTATTGGGTGTGAAATAGTTTTATTAAGTCATAAAATATTTTAAACTATCATACAAGCTCCCACGGTTTCGTTGGTTGCTTCATCAATTAAAATAAGGCTTCCGGTACTTCTGTTTTTTCTGTATGAATCGTAAAATAATGGTTTGGTTGTTCTTATAGAAATACGGGCAATATCATTTAGTCCAATTACCTTATCTTCCACATTTCTTTCCAAAGTATTAATGTCAACTTTAAATTTTATATCAGTTACCATGCAGCGTACATCTTTTGATGTGTGTTTTACTGCATATTTCCCTTTAAGTACCAAAGGTTTTTCATTTAACCAACAAATCATAGTATCTATATCCTGTCCTATTTGAGGGCCATTGTTCTCTTTTACAATCATATCGCCTCTCGAAATATCAATATCATCTTCAATAGTAATAGTAACAGATTGTGGTGCAAATGCTTTTTCAATACTTTTGTTCATAATATCAATACTTTTAATACTTGAACTAAAGCCACTTGGCAATACTTTAATTTTATCGCCTTTTCTTAATATTCCACTTACAATTCTACCTCCGTATCCTCTGTAATCATGAAATTCATCGCTTTGTGGGCGAATAACATATTGAACCGGAAAGCGGGTATCAATGTGATTTACATCGCTTCCAATGTGAATATTTTCTAATAAAAACAATAGAGTAGGGCCATCATACCAATCCATATTTTTTGAACGGTCAACTACATTATCACCATTTAATGCACTTATTGGCACAAACCGAACATCTTTGATATCTAATTTAGCAGCAAAATCACGTGTGTCCTGACAAATTTTTTCAAATACATCTTGTTTGTACTCTATCAAATCCATTTTATTTACACATATAATTACGTGTGGTATTTGTAATAAAGAAGCGATGTATGCATGTCTTATAGTTTGCTCTAACACGCCATGACGTGCATCAATAAGAATAAGAGCAGCATTAGCTGTACTTGCACCTGTAACCATATTACGTGTGTATTGAATATGTCCGGGAGTGTCAGCTATAATAAATTTACGTTTTGGAGTAGCAAAATACCTGTAAGCTACGTCAATAGTAATTCCTTGTTCACGCTCAGCTCTTAGTCCATCGGTTAATAATGCAAGGTTAACATGGTCTTCGCCCTTTTTTTCGCTGGCAAGTTCAATTGCTTCCATTTGGTCTTCAAAAATGGCTTTACTATCGTATAACAATCTTCCTATTAGTGTGCTTTTTCCATCGTCAACGCTACCTGCTGTGGTAAAGCGTAACAATTCCATATCTAAATATCCAATTTCTTTACCGCTTTTTTTTGTCATTTGTTTATTGTTATCTGTGAACATTGATTTGTTAGCTTTATTTTAATTTTGTTTAAACAATCGAAGTTCACTATTTATCTATTTATTTTTAATAATTATATCAGATTACCATTTACTGCTTACAATTCACATACATATGGCTCATTAAATTAGAAATATCCCTCTTTTTTTCTATCTTCCATTGCTGCTTCGCTACGTTTATCGTCATATCTTCCACCACGTTCGGTAACGCGTGTAGCAGCAGTTTCCTGAATAATATCTTCAAGAGATGAAGCAGAAGACAAAGTTACTCCTGTACAGGTAATGTCGCCAATGGTTCTGCACCGTACTCGTCTTTTTTCAATTTTTTCATTTGGTTTTAATTCCATAAAAGGAGCAGCGGCTAACCATACGCCATCACGATAAAAAACTTCACGTTCGTGTGTAAAATATAAATTAGGGATTTCAATATTTTCCATATAAATATATTGCCAAACATCCATTTCTGTCCAGTTACTAATAGGAAAGACTCGAAAATGTTCGCCCATATTTTTTCTGCCGTTAAAAATGTTCCATAGTTCAGGACGCTGGTTTTTAGGATCCCACTGGCCAAATTCATCTCTGTGTGAGAAAAAACGCTCTTTAGCCCTGGCTTTTTCTTCATCTCTTCTACCACCGCCCATTGCTGCGTCAAATTTATATTTTTCAATAGCATCTAATAAAGTAGTAGTTTGTAGTATATTGCGACTTGCATTTATACCTTTTTCTTCAGTAACTTTACCTTCGTCAATGGTATCCTGAACATATTGTACTAATATTTTAGCACCGGTTTTTTTTGCAAGGTCATCTCTGAATTTAATAGTTTCTTTAAAATTATGCCCGGTATCAATATGCATTAACGGAAAGGGAACCTTAGCCGGCCAAAATGCTTTTCTGGCAAGATAAAACATTACAATAGAGTCTTTCCCTCCACTAAAAAGCATTACAGGTTTTTCAAATTGAGAAGCAACTTCGCGTATTACATAAATTGATTCAGCTTCTAATTCATGTAAGTGTTTTAGATTATAATTTTCCATATTTTTCCTTCAAAAAATTGATTTGCAAAGGTAGTTATTTTTTTAATTTTTTTGTAAGTAAAATTGTTACACTTATTACTTGAGTTTATTCTTTGTTCGTTAATGATTTTGTTTTTTTTAATGAATTTTAGCGGTTAATATTAAGTTAAAATTATACATGAAATTTATTAGTTTAAATTATTGGTATGTGAAAAAATATATCTTTGCATGTTTTTTAAATAATTTTTATAATGGACAAAAGCAAAATTGAAGCATTAAATAAAAAATTTGAGAAAGCCGGAACAGAGGATGTTTTGACTTATTTTATTGAAAATTTTAGAAGCAAAATAGCTTTTTCTTCCAGTTTAGGATTGGAAGACCAGGTATTAACACATATGATTTGTAATATTGATAAATCGGTTAAATTTTTTACACTTGACACCGGAAGGTTGTTTCCTGAAACTTATAGATTAATTGATGAAACCAATAAAAAATATAACATTAAGATAGAAATGTATTTTCCTGACTATAAAAAGGTGGAAAAAATGGTTCTTGAAAATGGCTTAAACCTTTTTTACGAAAGTGTTGAAAAAAGAAAATTGTGTTGCAGGGTTCGTAAATTGACTCAGTTACCCAGAGCTTTTAACGGGTTAGATGCATGGATGTCGGGTATTAGAAAAGACCAAACTGTTACAAGGTTTTATTCAAAAATGATTGAATGGGATGATGATAATAATTTATTAAAAATTAATCCTTTAATAAACTGGAATGAGAAAGAGGTTTGGCAATATATAAAGGATAATAAGATTCCTTACAACAGCTTGCATGATAAAGGTTTTTCAAGCATTGGCTGTCAACCTTGTACCAGGGCTGTTAAACCCGGCGAAGATAAAAGAGCAGGCCGTTGGTGGTGGGAAGAACCTTTAAATAAAGAGTGTGGCTTACATCAGAAATAGTAAAGATTAATTATCACGATCTTCAAAATCTTCATTTTTCTTTTCTTGCCTTCGTTGAAATATCTGAAAAACTAATATTACAACGATAGCCAGAAATAATAATTTGGGAATCAAGCTGTATAATGACATATCTATTATTTTAATTTTACTGCTGTACCATAAGCTAATATCTCAGATGCTCCCTGCATAATCGCTGAGGTCATAAACCGGATATTAACCACAGCATCTGCATTTAAACTTTCTGCGTTTTTAATCATTCTGGAGAGAGCCTCCTCACGTGCATCGGCAAGCAATTTGGTATATTCTGTTATTTCTCCGCCAACAATGTTTTTTAATCCGGCAAAAATATCGCGGCCAATATTTCTTGCTCTTACTGTGCTGCCGCGAACCAATCCAATTGATTCTGTTATTTCACGGCCTGCAATTGTTTCTGTTTGTACTAGTATCATTTTAGTTAGAATTAAGGTTAGAAAGTTAAAAGTGTGAGTGTGAAGGTGTGAGTGAAGTTGAGAATTGGGCTTGTAGTTGTTTAGACAAGTCTTTTTATTATTCTTAATTTATGTGAATATAAGTTTTTTTCTTTATTAAAAATACCCTGATGGTCTAATTGATCAATTCTGACTATTCCTGATGCATGTATTATCTTGTTATTTTCCAGTATAATTCCAACATGAGTAATTTGCCCTTCAGCATTATCAAAAAATGCTAAATCACCTGTTTTAGCATCTTCGATAAATTCAATAATTTTACCTGTTTTAGCTTGTTGGCTTGCATCGCGGGGTAAGGGAATGCCCATAATTTTATAAACAACTTGTGAGAAACCACTGCAATCAATTCCAAATGGTGTTCGCCCACCCCATAAATAAGGTGAGTTTAAGTAGCTGTAAGTAATATATTTAATGTCAGTTTTAGAATAATTTGCAATATCATTTTTCAGATAAAACTGTTTATTGTCAAAATTAATTTCATTAGAATTTTTACTTAAGTAAATTGAACTTCCGGGTAAAATATTTATAGGCATTAAATAATCTTTATTCTGATAAATATGAATGAGATTTTGATTGACCAAAGGTTTTAAATCGGTAAGTTTATTAAATGTTTCTGTAGTGATTTCAAAATGCATTTTCTTGTCAATCCAGCCCTGGTAATTATCAAATTTAGTTGTAATAAACACCCATTTTTCAGTTTCGTCAATTACTTCATAAATTTCTCCGAAAAGTAACTGTGATGACATTTCGCTTTTTTCAGAGGGATTAACTCTGACCGGAATAATACTTATTACAGAAATACCAAAACTGGGCATGTTATACAAAATTATTTGATTATTAATTTACCTGTTTGCTGAAATTTATCTTGCTCAAATTTATAAAAATAAATGCCAGGCTTAAGATTGTTAAGTTTAATATTTATAGCATTATGGGTGTTAAAATTTTCCGGCTTCAGAATATGTTGTTGTATAAGCTGTCCGGCTGAATTATATATTTTAAACAAACCCTGTTCCTTATTTACAATATTAAACTGAACTTTAATATAATCTGTTGCCGGTTGCGGAAAGATTATTATCTGTTTTGCATTTTTTGAAATGCTAGAAATATTGCTTGGTATTACTAATAATGAATAAAACTGAGTTATAGATTGAGTGCCTCCGTTACTCAAAGAAATGGTTACAAAATAAGTTCCAATATCATTTGCAGTTGGTGTCCCGGAAAGTGTTGCCGTCCAATCATTGTTATTTACTAAACTAAACCAAACGGGCCCGTTTTCGTAAGTAAAAAGCAATGTTGCATTAGGATTTGGGTCAGAAGCAGTAATATTGTAAATATATTCCTGTCCAACAGAAACAGTGGTAATAGGTTCGGAAGTAAATTGAGGAGGTAAAACAGCTTCACCCCATATTAAAGCTGCATATTCAGGATGATCAATAAATGGGTTTCTGTTATGTTGATAAGAATAAATTACTTCATTCCTGTGGCTCTCAAATTCATCTACCGGGTCTTGTTCGTTCCAGTTAAGTAAAGTGGCTAAATTACCAAATTCAGGGCCTGATGTTCCAACTGCATTTACCAGCTCTAAATCGGGTTCGCTATTATCACCTTCATATCTAACAGACATATAAAACATCATTCTGGCAACATCGCCTTTTACGGCATCTCTTGGTTCCCATGTATTTGAAGTATAATAGCAACCCGTGGCTTCAGAATGTTGCGTTCCGCCTTCGTCAAAATCTTTGCTGCTTCTATCGCTATTTACAGAAACATCGCTTGGGCGAATATGATGAGCATCTGTTCCGGCTGGCGGGTCGTTTCCGAATCCGCCATGCGATTTTGCCCAAACATGTTCACGGTTCCACTCATTTGGGTCGCCGCCGAATGAGCTTTTTGACTGTGAGCGGCCTGTATATAATAAAATAACATTATTTGAATTATTAGGGTCTTCATCTGAAGCTTTTAAAATATAGTCGCGTAAAGCATTGTACGAGAGTTCAGTATGGTTTTTAATTATGTTGTGTAAGGCAGATTTTAGCGCATCTCCGGATAACCCTTCTGCATTATCGTAATACCCATCGGGTATTTG
>JAADFW010000112.1 GCA_013152655.1 Chlorobiota bacterium | reverse complement strand
AAATATATGTAAAAACAGGAATAGCAAAAATATTTAACAAAGCAATAAATAAAACTCACGAACTTACAGCTACACATAAAAATGGGAATATTATTCCCATTGAAATGAATTTAACACAAGAAACTATTCTTAATAAATGGCAAGCCACTGCAATAATTCGTGATATAACTGAAAAGAAAAAAATTATCAAAGAACTTGAGGATAGTAAGTATTTGATGGAAAAAATACTTAATTCGTTTGAAGACGGAATATACTTGAGTTCTTCCGATTATGAAATTAAGTATTTGAATCCGGCAATGATAAATAAAATCGGGCATAATGCAGTTGGAGAAAAATGCTATAAAGCAATTTATAATTTAAATGAAAAATGTTCATGGTGCTATTTTGAAAAACTGAAAGAGAAAAAGGGAAGTACATCAGTAAAAGTTAAAATTGAAAACAAAAATTATCTTGTAAAATCGGTTCTTCTTGATAATAATTCTAAACTTACTGATTATTATGATATTACCGAAATTGAAAAAGCTAAATCGCAATTAATAAGAGCTGTTAAAAAAGCTCAAGAAAGTGACCGGTTAAAATCAGCATTCCTTGCTAATATGTCACATGAAATTCGCACTCCTTTAAATGGAATAATTGGATTTGCTGAAATATTAAGATCAAGTAAAATTACGAAAGATAAAGTTTATAGTTTTTCTGATATAATTATTCAAAGATCACACTATTTATTGGAACTAATTAATGATATTCTGGATTTATCAAAATTAGAAGCCGGGCAAGTTAAAGTTAAAGAAGCAAGAACCTCAATTAACCTTATTTTTGATGATATATTCGTATTTTTTAACTCTCAAAGCCATTTAAAGAAAGATGTTAAATTAAAATATATCAATACACTAAATAGAAACCAAAGCTCCATTATTACTGATGATTTGAGATTACGCCAAATCCTTATTAACCTCATTAGTAATGCTTTTAAATTTACAGAAACAGGAAATATAGAATTTGGATGTAGCTTATTGGATAGCAAAAACCTGCAATTTTATATTAAAGATACCGGTTTAGGTATTCCTTCCGATAAACAAGCATTAATTTTTGAAAGATTTGGACAAGTAGAAAATACTATAAGCAGGACACATACAGGAACAGGGCTTGGCTTGGCTATTTCAAAAAATCTTGTTAACCTTATGGGTGGTAAAATATGGCTTGAAAGCATTGAAAATGAAGGAACTACATTTTATTTTACCATGCCTTATAAACCATTTAAAAAAACAAACCCAATACATGAAATTGAAATAACTTCTAAAACATATAACTGGCAGAATAAAACTATTCTAATTGTTGAAGATGATGAGATTAGTTTAAAATACCTGAAGCAAATTCTTATGGATACAAAAGTTGAAATAATTACAACAGGTAATGGAAAAAAAGCCGTTGAAATCTGTTATACCAACTGGTCAATTGATCTTGTTATAATGGATATTATGCTTCCTGATATGGATGGACATGAAGCTACAAGGCTCATAAAACAAATACGTAAAAAATTGCCAATAATAGCTCAAACCGCCAATGTACAAACTAAAAATAGGGAAAAAAGTGAAAAAGCCGGTTGCGATGAGTTTATAATAAAACCAATTAATAGTGATAGTTTATTAGGTTTAATTAATAAATATTTTAATTAATGACAGTAATCAGTTATTAGTGAACTTTAATTGGAAATATATAGTTAAAGCTCTCTACTCAAAACTCACATACACATTTTATTATCAGTACATTTAAAATTAAATAGTATGAATTCAGAAACAAAAAATATCTACATTGTTGATGATATTTATGAAAACCTTGAAGTCTTATCAGATATGCTTAAACAGGAAGGAATGAATGTTTCTTTGACTCAAAGTGGCATACATGCATTACAAATAATTCCTGATGAAAAACCTGATTTGGTTCTACTGGATCTTTTTATGCCGGAAGTTGATGGATATGAAGTTTGCAGAAAGCTAAAAGCAAATCCGGAAACAACTGATATCCCGGTTATTTTTCTTACAGCCGGTACAGAACCTGAATACCTGATTGAAGGATTTAAAGCCGGAGCCGTTGATTATATAACAAAACCTTTCAATTCAAAAGAACTAATCACACGAATAAATAATCATATAGAATTAAAAAAAGCCAAAGATATTATTCGTAAACAAAACAAAGAATTAAAAAAAGTAAATAAGGAACTAGATAAAACAAATATTGAATTAATAAAATCCGGTGTTCAGCTTACTGTTAGCGAAGCAAAGTTTAAAAAATTATTTGAACAATCAAACGATGGAATCATTATTCATACTTCTACCGGTAAAATACTCGATGCTAATAAAGAAGCCTGCCGTATGCTACAGTATAGTAAAAAAGAAATGCTTAATAATCCATTATTGTCGTTTTTTTATAAAAATACATTAAGAAAAACTGTTAAATCTTTTATTAGAATTAGAAAACTTGGTACATACAGATTTGAAACAAAACTAAAAAGGGCCGATAATAAAATTATTGATATCGAAAGCAGCTCTAAAGTAATTGATGAGGAAAATGAAATTGTACAGTCAATATTCAGAGATATTACCGAAAGTAATAAAATAAAAAGCGATTTAAAAAAAAGTGAAAGATATTTTCGTAAAATATATGATAATACTCCATATAGCATTCTTACCATCAATAGTAATGGTACAATTGTGGATGCCAATTTGGTTACACTGTATATTTTTAAACTTTCAGGGTTTAATGAAATTATAAATCAAAACATACAAGATTTTTCTTTTATTGCAAAAACAGATTTTATAAACGATTTCTATGATTCTGTTGAAAATGCAACAGAATTCAATAAAGAATATAATTTTAGTAATAAACAAAATGAATCTTTTTGGGTTAATAGTTATTTTATACCTATTAAGAATTATGAAAATAAAGTTATAAGTAATTATGTAATTATAGAAAATGTTACAGAACGAAAAAATGCAAGTATAGCCCTAAAAAACAGTGAAGATAAATTCAAAAAACTATCAAACCTCACATTCGAAGGTATTCTTATTCACGAAAAAGGTATTGCTATTGACTTAAATCTATCATTTGCTAATATGACAGGATACACAAATAATGAACTTGTAGGGAAAAATATTTTAAATTTGTTAATACCGGAAGAATACCACACGTATATTAAACAAAAAATTGATACCGCTTACATTAATACTTATGAATATGAAATAGTTAAAAAAAATGGAATCAGGATACCTGTAGAAACAGAATCACGAAATATTATTTATAATGGAAGGAAAGTTAGAGTTACAGCTTTTAGAGACATTACTGAACGAAAAAAAAATGAATTAGCTTTAATAGAAAGTAAAAGTAAACTTAAAGAAGCCCAGAAAATTGCTAAGTTAGGACATTGGCATTTCAATATTAGGGAAAACAAATTAGAATGGTCTGATGAAGTTTATCGTATATTTGAGGTAAGCCCAAATGAATTTAGTAATACTTATGAAGCATTTCTTAGTTTAATACATCCAAATGATATTAACCATGTAAACAAAGCATATTCTGAATCTGTTAAAAATAAAACCGAATTTCATATTATTCACAGATTATTATTGAAAAACGGTAATATAAAATATATTGAAGAAAAAGGTAACACAACTTATAACGTGAATGGGAAACCCATTGAAAGTATAGGGATATGCCTGGATGTGACCAAACAAAAAAAAGCAGAAAAACTATTACAATTACAAAAAGAAGAGTTAGAAGATAATAATAAAAGTATTATTTCAAGTATTTCCTATGCACGTGTTATTCAAAATGCCGTATTACCTACTGAAAGTTTTCTAAAACAATTTTTGCCTGAAAGTTTTGTGTTTTTTATGCCACGAGATATTGTTAGTGGTGATTTTTATTGGATTAAACAAGTACAACACAAAATTTTTATTGGTGTAGCAGATTGCACCGGACATGGAGTCCCCGGTGCTTTTATGAGCATGTTAGGTATGACTTTGTTAAGCGAAATAGTGTCTCCTGCCAATGACGCTGACAGTTATAAAGCAAACCATGTTCTAAATGATCTGAGAAAAAAGCTAAAACTAGCATTACATCAGGACAGAAGAAAAGATACAGCAAGTGATGGAATGGACATAGCATTATGTATTATTGACCTTGAACATAAAAAAATGCAGTATGCAGGAGCAAATAACCCTTTATACTTGATACGAAATAATTATTCTGAACCAGAACTGATACAATATAAAGCAGATAGAATGCCCATAGGGGTTCATCTGAAAGAAAAATCGTTTTCAAATCATGAAATTGATTTACAGGCTAACGATTTACTATACATTTTTTCCGATGGTTTTGTTGACCAGTTTGGAGGAGTTGATGGGCGCAAATACAGAAGTAACAGATTTAAAGAATTTTTATTGGCAAATTGTACTAAGCCTATAGTTAAACAAAAAAAACTATTACAAAATGAATTTGAAGAATGGAGAGGAAATGAAAGACAAGTAGATGATGTATTGATTTTGGGAATGAAAATTCATGAGTCTTATGGCGATGTGGATTTGTTTTAATAAGTATAATTATTAAATATTTAAATACAAATAAATAGTACCAGCAAGAAAACTCCCTATTGTTAAGTCTTTAATAATTTGCTGTAATTTATCTTAAAACATAAAATATGAAACTTAACACCTTAAAATTCAGGACAAGGCTTTTAATAGGTTTTGGAACAATATTAATATTTACTTCAATAATTATTGGTTTAGTACAATTT
>JAADFW010000111.1 GCA_013152655.1 Chlorobiota bacterium | reverse complement strand
CAATATTATGAGGCTGAAAAATAAAAGAGCAGGTAAAGTATCAAGAAAAAGGCTTAAAGTAGCAAGAGGTTATTTAAAGAAAAATAATAAAGAAAAATTTTACGATGAAATATTAAATGCAATTTGGGGTTATTTTGCTGATAAATTAAGCATTCCTCTGGCTGACCTTTCAAGAGAAACTGCTTTAAGTAATGAAAAGGTTAAAAATTTAGATGAAGATTTATTGAAAAATCTAAATGAAATTATTGACACTTGTGAAATGGCTCGTTATGCACCAAGTTCCATACATATTAGCATGGACGATTTATATAAGAAAACTTCAAAAGTCATAAACAAAATTGATCAGAAAATAAAATAAGTTTATGAGTACTTATAAGAAAATACAACAAATAGGTTTGCTACTAACATTGTTTTTTAGTGTTAGTTTGGTTATGAATGCTAATAATTCTGCCATAATTGATTCTGCAAATGCAGCCTATAATAATGGAGATTACGAACTGGCTTCGAATTATTATAAACGCATTATCGATTCGGGCTTTGTAGCCCCTGAGGTTTATTATAATCTTGCAAATTCGTATTATAAATCGAATAAAGTTATAATGGCAATACTTTTTTATGAAAAAGCTTTAAAATTAGCACCACATGATGAGGAGATTGCTTTTAATCTTGAAATAGCCCGGAAACATGTGGTTGATAAAATTGAGGTTTTACCCCGATTATTTATTTGGGACTGGTTTGATAAATTGGTAAACTTATTTTCAACTGATAAATGGGCATATATTAGTATTATCAGCTTTATATTGACATTGCTTGCTTTTCTTTTTTTCTTTTTCACAAAAATTATTGCAGTAAAAAAAGCCGGATTTTGGTTGGGATTATTACTTCTGTTTATTTCAATTATAAGTTTTAATTTTTCGTACAAGCAAAAAAACATGATAGTAAATCATAATACGGCTATTATTTTCAGTTCTACAGTTACCGTAAAAAGTTCACCTGATGAAAGTGGAACCGATTTATTTGTTTTGCACGAAGGTACTAAAGTAATGTTAGAAGATTCGGTTCAAAACTGGGTTGAAATTAAAATTGCCAATGGTCATAAAGGTTGGCTAAAAGCTACGGATATCGTAAAAATATAATCTTCTTTCAACTGGCATTTAGCTTAAAAAATGTTTGCATTTCCAGGGTTAAAATAAACTTATTATAAAACCATTGCATTTGTTTACAAGGTATATTACTTTTATACAAAATCATGTATATAAGCTAATTTTAAATTGAATAACAAAAGCCATCTACAAATTCCATTAGAGATAAACTCTGAAAACATTAAATCAATTTTATCAGGCAAATATAAATTTGAAAAATTTTCGGAGTCTTTTACTAACGAAACTATTTTTGATACTTTCGATTGGAGATTGCTGAAAAACAGTATTTCTCTTGTACAAACAGGTAATATTCATAATTTTATTTCATTAGAGAATAATGAAATCCTGTATCAATATATTAGTAAGTCAAAAAGGGGGTTGCAATTTTTATGGGAATTTCCTGATGCTGAGTTTATTACTACTTTTAAAAAAATAATTGATATACGAGCTTTAATATTTCAATTTACATTGAATAAACAAATTGAGAGTTTTAAATTGCTTAACAATGATGAAAAAATTGTAGCCTATCTACAGTTTAATAAAGTTACACTAACCCAAAACGAAATAAAAAAGAAAGTATATTTTATGATTATAAATGAGGTAAGAGGATACTATTCTGATAAAGAAAAAGTATCTGAATTACTGAAGGAAATTATATTGGAAAGTTATAATTCCAAACAGCTTTTTTTACAATTCTTATATGAATTAAATATTTTTCCCGAGCAACTTTCTTCTAAATATAATCTTCATTTAAAGCCGGCTTATAAAACACATGAAGCTGTTAGCTATATTCTCAAATATCTTTTACAAACTATAAAGAAAAATGAGGATGGCTTAATAAAAGATATTGATACTGAATTTTTGCACGATTTCCGTGTTGCGGCAAGGCGTTCACGAACGCTTCTTTCGCAAGTTAAAAATGTTTTTGCTGATAGGGAAATTGAGAATTTCAAAACGCAATTAAAAAGTATAACAAAGCAAACTAACCGGTTAAGAGATTTGGATGTTTATTTATTAAACCAAAACTATTATTATAGTTTAATACCCGATTATCTACGCAGGAACTTAAATTTAATGTTTAGCGATTTAAAAAAAGAACGAAAAAGAGAACATAAAAAAGTGGCAGACTGGCTAAAAAACGTTGAGTATAAGAAGTTTTTAGTTGAATGGAATGAATTCTTAAATTGTTTGTCAGTTAAAAAAGAGTTTGGTTTAAACGGAAAGCTTCCTGTAAAACAAGTGGCTATAAAAAATATTAGTAAAAAATACAAATCAATTTTAAAGTTGGGTAATTCTATAACCGATGCTACACCCGACGAACAAATTCATATTTTACGAATTGAATGTAAAAAGCTACGTTATTTATTAGAATTTTTTAGCTCGCTTTTCAATGCTGAAAAAGTACAGATTTTTATAAAACAGCTAAAAAAGTTACAAGATAATTTAGGAAAATTCAACGATTTACACATGCAACAAATTGACGTTCAGAATTATATTAACAAAAAAACCGGGTTAAAATCTTATTCTACTGAAGTGTTTGTTACTTTAGGTGCCCTAATTAATGCATTACATATTGAACAAAAGAGGGAGCGAAAAGCTTTTTTAAATATATTTAGTGAATTTGCCAACAAGAAAAACAGGAAGCTTTTTAAAAATCTTTTTATTTCTGAATTTGCGTCTAACCAATCAACGATATAAAGATATGGCACAAAAATGTAAAATAATTTCAGTTTATAATATAAAAGGAGGAGTTGGGAAAACCACAACAGCCGTTAATTTAGCTTATGCAGCATCACTCAATAATTCCAATACACTTTTAATTGATTTTGATGCACAGGGTTCGGCTTCGTTTTATTTTCGCGTAAAGCAATCGAAAAAATTTAACGCTAAAAGCTTACTTTTTTCATCAAAAAAACTTGATAAGGAAATTAAGGGTTCTGATTATAAATACCTTGACATATTGCCTGCTGATATTACTTACCGAAAATTAGATATTTATCTGAATAATGAAAAAAGAAAAAAGGAAAAAATAGCAAAAATCATTTCACCGTTAAAGAAGAATTACAAGCATATTATAATTGATGCACCACCGAATTTAACCATGCTTACACAAAATATTTTTGAAGCTTCAGATATGGTGCTTGTGCCGGTTGTTCCAACAGTATTATCGGTTAGGGCTTATAAGAAAATATTTGATTTTTTTCATAAAAAAAATGAAGGCCTTTCTAAATTTCTTGCCTTTTTCTCAATGGTCGAAAAACGAAAAAAGATGCACAATGAAATAATGAATGAAAAATTAGAAAGCGACAATTATTTTTTAAAATCAGCAATACCTTATTTGTCAGAAATTGAAAAAATGGGTATTACCCGCCAGCCGGTTATCCATACAAACCCTGCATCAGTAGCTTCAAAAGCATTTATTGCGTTATGGAATGAGATTAATAATTATATAAATTAAAGTTACTAAAATGAGTAATGAAATTGAACGTAAGTTTTTAGTGAACACTATTCCGGCCGATTTAGATGTAATAAAGAGTTATGCTATTAAACAGGGCTATGTTTTTAGTAATATGAATTTTGAGATGCGCTTGCGTAAAAAAGAGGATAAATATTTTCAAACCATTAAAAAGGGAAAAGGATTAAAGAGAGAAGAATATGAAATTGAACTGACAAACGAGCAGTTTAACAAACTTTGGAATCTGACGGAAGGGAAAAGAATTGAGAAAAAGAGATTTGAAATAAATTGGGAGAGTAATTTAATTGAATTAGATATTTTTGAAGGAGATTTAGTAAATTTAATTACTGCTGAAATTGAATTTAAAAACCTTGAAGATGCCAATGAATTTGTCCCTCCAAAATGGTTTATTCGTGAATTAACTAACGACGAAAGGTTCAAAAATAAAAACCTTGCTATCCAGGGAATTCCTGCTGTAAATAATTAGTAATGATGGGTTTGAATGATGATTACATGTTTAATCAATCGGGTGTAATTCCTTATAAAACTATAAATAATGTGTTATGGGTTTTATTAATTACTTCACGAAAAAAAGAAAAATGGATTTTCCCGAAAGGTATTGTTGAACCTGAATTAACTCCTGAACAATCGGCTATGGAAGAATTGTTTGAGGAAGCCGGAGTTTCTGGTATTATAACTTCTTCTGCCATAGGAGAGTACAAAACAAAAAAATGGGATGGGGTATGTACTGTTACCATGTTTCCTCTCAAGGTTCAGAAAGAGTTTGACGAATGGCCTGAATCGGATTTCAGGAAACGCAAGTGGGTAAAAGCTGAACAAGCAATAAAACTCATTTCAAACAAACAATTAAAAACTATGGTTAAGAAGTTTGCTGTTTTTTACAAACATAAGGACTAATCATATAATTTTAAATCTTATGCCAAAATGAAGTATTTTATAATTCATACTAAATTGTAGAATACTAATATGTTAGGTGCAAGGGGAAGAGAATCGAGAATGAAAGAAATTTTGTTAGCAAATAGAAAACTGAAAGAAAATGCCACCGCACAAATAGCCATCGCTCGGGCAGAATCAACATAAGAAAATGTATCTTTGAGAATGAATAAAGGAAATTAAAATATATGGCAAAAAAGAACGGAAACGGAACAGACCTGTCTGCGTCCAACGGACAGGCAGGCGAACCATTGGAAAAACAACTTTGGAAATCGGCTGATAAACTGAGAAAAAATATTGATGCAGCAGAATACA
>JAADFW010000110.1 GCA_013152655.1 Chlorobiota bacterium | reverse complement strand
TAACTTTTTTTTCGGCTGTTTTGATTTTTTTGTTTCATCTGAAATTGTTTAAAGTGACTAATTTTTAGTCAACCAATTTCAGGAAAAGACACTGTTTTATTTGCATATAACGTTGAGTATATGGCGAGTAGGGCAGTAGAAAGCACTACACTTTCAGTTTTGCTCAGAGCCAAATATAAATATTTTGTTTTTAGTTTATTCATTTTAAAAGCCAAATTTTATATTTGGCGGTGTTTGTAAATAGTACTGAACTTTCGTAAAACACAGAACGCCCTATTTGCTATATACATTGTTCTCTGCTGGCTTTCTTTTATCATCATCATTTTTTGTGTGCGTTGGCAAGACATACTCTTTTGCAATTTTTGGTCAAGCGTTGGCTCGTGCGAATTGTAAATGTGTATGGCTTCTGCGTTGGCTTTCATTTCATTAGTTTATTATAATATCGTTTTCTTTGTTTAAACATTTTCTCAAAATAATCAATTTTAATATCCCTATAATCAAATATTACTGGTGGTTTTTCAGAACGTTGAATTCTACCAATGTATTGAATTAATTTACCTTCAAATGCAAAAGGATAAACTATAAATAAACATTCAAGGTTGCTAATATCAATACCTTCTCCAAAATATTGACCTGTTGAAATTACAATCTTAAAATGCCCTTGCTTAATCTGTTCAATTTTACTTTTTCGTTTTGTTTCACTATCATCTCCGTGAATTGTGATAGTTTCGTATTTATCTTTTAAATATAAATTTAAGATTTCTACTTGTTCTTTCCTTTCTGATAAAATTAAAATTGTTTTAAAACGATGTGCATTTTGCTCAATATCATTTAGTATTAAATAATTTCTTTGTGTATCATAAACTAATATTTTTGAAATTGTTTCATATTTATCAATTTTATAATCAAAAGGGGCAAACAATGCAGTTTCTTTAATGTTTATTTCAGTTTTTACATTCCTTTCCTTCAAATAATCATACTGATTAACTTGATGTAAGATATTGCCAATATAAACAAAAATTAATTTTTGGTCATTGTTTTTTCTTTTCGGCGTTGCTGTTAATCCATATAAATAAAACGAATTGAAATTTACAATTGCTTCCCTAAATGATTTTGCAGGAATATGATGGCATTCATCGATAATGATTGTTCCAAAACTATTAGATATTTCAGAGTAATCTTGCAATCTTGATAACGATTGTATCATTGCAATTGTAATATGTTTTCCTATCTTATTTTTACCATTTCCAATTTTTCCTATTTCTTTTTTAGGAATTTTCAAGAAATTTTGAATACGCTCTATCCACTGGTCGAATAATTGTTTTCGATGAACAATAATTAATGCAGGTTGTCTCTTTTCTGTTATTATTTCTAAGCCTATTACTGTTTTTCCTGAACCCGGTGGGGATACAATTACTCCAAAATCTTTTTCTCGGATTTTATCCAAAGCAATTTCTTGATGTTCTTGTAGTGTAATTTCTGAAATAAAATCAATAGCTTCTTTTTTAGTTCGTTTATCAATTATTTTATATGGTATCTTTTCTCTATTACAAAATTGCACCAATGTAGCAGAAAAACCTCTCGGTATCATTACTTCGGTATTTCCCTCGCTTATTAAATTAAAGAATTTTTCAGTATTAAAAATGCTTTTCCCTAATCTTTTCTTTATCAAATAATCTGAATTATAGAAATTTAGTTCTTCACGCAGAAAATTAATTAATTTCTGACTAAGTTGGTTTCTTTTCAGATAAACTTGATTTTTGATAATAATATCAAGTTCATAAATTTTACTTTCTATTTCTTTTGAAACAAATACTGGTTTTGGGCTTTCGCTAAAAAGGCTTTTATATAACTCTTTAAGTTGATTTTCCGATATCTTTTTAATTTCTGAAAGATATTTCCACTGATTGGTATATACCGTAAAAGTTTTAGGATTTATAAAGCAAGAGTTACCATCTTTAACCGATTTCCCATTTAATGGTAATGCAATTAAGTTTCCCATTCCTTTGCCTGAGTGATAATCTTGGTTAGGAAATAATCTATCAAAACTTGGTTCTTTTTCAAAATGAGAAATAATTTCTGAATGTCGTAATAATTCGAACATTATTTTACGACTTTGTTCAGCAGGGAATGCAACTTCAAAGAACAACCACAAATGACCACCATTACCCGAACGAGAACGTTCAATATAGGTTGGCAAATTGTATTCTTTACAAATATTATGAAGTTTTAGAATAGTTTCTTTCCAATTAGTTTTATCAAAATCAACAGCAATAAAGTATGAAGTATTATCTTCTAATAAGGGATAAATTCCGAAGGTTTCTTTTCCTGATAGATGAGATTTTATTGCTTCATCATTAAAAGAAAGAAATTCTTTATTCTTATAATCTTTAAATGTCCCGCCTTGTGCTTTATGTTTATTATAATCGCTCCAATCTACTTTATACGCTGGCATATATCCGCTTCTTTCACCTTTTTGCCATCTTACTGCATAAATATCTGTTCTTCCTTTGAATAAGGATTTGTATAAAGGAATATTTATAGGTTGGTTATTCACAACTTTAGTTTTTACCTCTATTTAACCTCCTTTTAGACAATTTTCTCCAAATACTATCTGCTAATTCAATTTCTGAATTAGTAAACCCAAAATTTTCTTTTAATATTTTCTCATTCGTAATTTTTAGTAATTCCGAAATATCTTTTTTCTCCCGTATCATCTTATCAATAATTGGTAATAATTCTGCATTATTTTCATTGTAGGGCAAAAGAATTCGTTCAACTTCATTTGGCATAAGTTCTAATACTCCACCTCCGTGGCTTCTTCCACAAATTTCGGAAAAAGCAAAAGAAAGCGAATTGTAATAACTTGCAGTTAATGCTTTTATTTCCGCATTTTCTTTTACTGAAACACGGTGCATTGTATCGGTTGTAAATGCTTTTGCTTCATTAATTATCAATTTTGGATATTTATTGTTTCTTCGGATAAAAAGAGCGTCTGAAATACGTTGAGAAGGCACAATTTGCCATTCATCTCTGATTCTGCATTTATACCCTTTGTTTATCTCCATTTCTTCACCCCAAGTAATATAATCTCTCGCCCCAATAGAACCGTTCAAGTCTTTCATTTTTGGGAAAGACAAAAAATGTGTTCTTGCTTCTGAATCTCTATTTTTTCTCCAATCTTTTTCAGTAAATATTGCACTTGGAACTTGAACACTTCTGCCCACTAACGGTTTTGCGTATTTTCCCAAATCATAAAACTGTACGGTTGAGAGAGGAACAGTAAAAAACGGATTTGAACCTGTTGTTATTCCAACTTCAACTTTTGCGTAATCGCCCAATTTAGGTATTCTGCTGTCTGATTGTAGATTTTCTAAAAAATCAATTTCTTTTTGGTCAAGAAAATAAAAAGTCCATTTGTTAGATTTGAAATCTATTTTTTTCTTTGGGCTTTTTAGTTTTGAAACATCTAATTTTTGAAGTTCTTTGGCATCTTTTAGTTCTAAATGCTCAATTAAGTGTGTTTTTGTATTGTTTTTTTCGCATAGCAATAAAACAACTTCTTGTTGAATGTCAGGAAATACTAATTTTTCAAAAGATACAATATTTATTTTATTGTAGAATTGTCCTAAAAATTCTCGCAAAGGTTGTGCGTAGGAAACCTGTAAGATTTCAGCAGGAAGTACAAAACCTATTTTTCCTTCTTTTTTTAACAGTAAGGAAGAACCAACAACAAACGAAACCCAAGCATTGGTAAGTTTTGAATATTTTAATTTTGCTTTCTCAAAAATTTCAGAGGCAAATTTCTGTTGTTCCCTATCAAAATATTGGTAGCGAATATATGGTGGATTTCCAATTATTAAATCAAATTTTTGTTTTGTATTAATACAAAAATCGTGAAAATCAGAATTGATAATTTTGGTATTTTGTAATCCTATTTCTTTTGATTTAACAGCTTCAATTTCATCTAATTCAATTGCTGTTACCGAATTGTATTCGTAGTTTCCTTTTTGAATTTCTTCTAAAAAGACACCATCACCACAACTTGGTTCAAGTATATCTAATTCTTTATTACCATTAAAAGCCCATTTTAAAATAAATGATGCAATTGGCTCAGGCGTGTAAAAACCACCCCTTAATTTTTCTTTAGATGCGTTTTTAATCAGTTGCATATAATTCTGAAATTAAAGGAATAAGGCTGTCGCTTTCTCCTAAGTTATACAATACTTTTAATGTTTGCTCTAATTCATTCTTTTTACTATCAAATAGACGTTGTAAAGGAATTAGCTTTCTGGTACTACTTTTATTTTTGTCAATTTGTCCCTGTATATCAATTAATTCTTTCTGAATAGAAGTAATTTTATCGTGTATTGTTTTCTCTTCTTTGTTATTAAAATCGATAAGTCTAATGGGAAGTTTTTTTAACACTTTAGTTCCTCTGGCAATATATCCGCCTCTAAAAACTTCGCCAATTAATGCAGAAAACCATTCTAAATATTTAGAATTTAAGAGTGCTTGAATATAGTATATTGAATATTGGAAATCATCAGGTAAAGTAATCATACAATATCCTGCCGTTCCTCCTGATGAAATTAATGTGCCGAAATAATCAATTGCATATTTATCGCCTTGTGATAATACGCCAACTATAATTTTAGCAGAAACATCGCATTTATCAAGACTTTGATGTCTTCCAAAACGATACCATTCATTTTCTGTTTCGGGTGTTGGTTTTATGTCTCTTTTGGCATTATCTAATTTGTCTTTATAGTGATTTAGAAACGCAAATAAATTAGGGTAATTAGTTTCTAAATTATCAATTTCAACAAACTCAATTCCGTCTTTTGTTTTTAGATATGGATAAATTACAAAAGCATTGGGATTAAATGGGCGATAAGTATTTAAATTGTCATCTCCACTTGAAGTTTTGTAATATGGTCTTGTCAATATTTTTTCGACTTTCCAATCAACACTATCTTTGGTAAAGTAAATGTATCTTTCATCTTCTTTTGTTTTGGAATGAATATAAATATTATTGGCACTTGTTTGAATACCATTATAGATATTATCAGAACCTATTAAATTTTCTAAGGTGTCAGATTGCTCGTTTATAGCGTTGAAAATAGGTTTTAAGATACTTGGAACAAGAATCCAATCATTTTTTTCAAGTTCATCAAATGTAATTGTATCAAAATGTTCTTCATTTATTCTTCTTGTTTTCCAATTTATCAATGAATCAACTTCTAAATAATTTAAATTCTCTTGTTTTTCTTTTTTAAGAATCAGTAAACAAGTATAGGTTGTTTTGTCGTGGAATACTTGATTTGCACCAAACGAAATTATTTTTTCCACTGATTTGTTCAACACAAGTAATTCTCTTAACTTTTTTCCTGCTCCAACTTTAGTAAATTTACTTGGCACAATATATCCGAAATAACCATTAGGCTTTAATATGTCTAAGCCTCTTTCAATGAATAGGAAATACTTGTCAAATTGTTTATAAGCTGATAAATAATGTTTTTTATATAAGGGCAATTCTAAAGGTGTAAATTGCTTCATATGTTCAGTTGCCATATATGGCGGATTTCCAACAATTACATCAAACTTTGTTTCTCCAAAATCAAAAGGATTTATTTCTTCTTGATTATCTTTAGATGTTACAGAATTGTCAATTAGGCTGTTTCCAAAATATATGTTTTTAAGATTTGGAAGAGCCGGTGTTGATATTGTTGAATTATCTTCATTCTCAAGCAATTTAAGAAGTAAGCCAAATTTAGAGGCTTCAACAGCATTATAATCTTTGTCAATACCAAAAATACAGTTTTCTAAAATTTCTTTCTTTATTTCAAAAGGAAGTTTATATGTATTTATTGAAGTTTGAATTAATTTTGATGTATCATTTTTTAGATAAAAGTCAATTAATAAATCTTGCAACAATTGGTAAGTTTCTAATAAAAATGCACCTGAACCACAAGCAATATCAGCAAAAGTAGAGCTTAATATTTCCTTATCTGTTTTGTTTTCACAATGTTTAACAACTGTTTGCCTTAAAATATCTTGTATGATATATGTAGGTGTTGTTACTATATCTCTATCAACATTCTCAGGCTTCTTTTTCAGGATAACATTTCCATCTTCAATAACTAATTGCTCACCAAGAAATATCTCATAGATATTCCCTAAAATATCTGATGAGAACACTGAAAAAGAGTAGGTACTTTCAGGAAAATATAGGTGTTGAATTATATTCCAAAAAGCAGAGCTATTATTTGAGATTATTTCGTCAGTTAAAGGATGATTAAATAATCCCGCATTATATTTCTTGTCTGCTTCTTTAAATTTATTGATTAATGAATTGAAATCGTTTTTATCAGCATAGTTTAGTAGAGTTTTATAAGTTTCCAAATTTCTATCTTCACAAACACGTAAAAATATAATGCTGTTTATATACGATTGTACGATGTCGTTTAATTCTTCTAACCCTATTTCAGGTTTGTGAGAATAAATTTCATTACCAAGTATAATTCTCCAATCATTTATTTGAGAAAGAAAAAGATTATCAACACTTGATAATTTAAGTCGTTCCTCAATATCTTTCCAAATTTCGTCAAACTCACCGCTATAAACAGCTTCGTGACTTAACTGCTGTTTGATTTCTTCAAAAGCGGTTTCATATTCTGTATAGTGGTAAATTTTAATTCGTGATTTTGTTACTGAATCTTCTTTTTCAACTTTTTGAGAGCAATCGTAGATTGCTAAATATTCAAAATTAGATAAAACTGATATTTTTAGTTTTGCTGTAAAACCATATCTACGAACTTGCTTTGCAGGTTCATTTTCTCTTTCAATTTTTATATTTGGTTTTTTAGCTTCTAAAAAGAATTTACGTTCTGAAAAAAGTCGAAATGTATAATCTGGTTTTTTTGTGTTTGCAGTAGCATCTGTCTTTAATCCTTCTTCTAATAAAACTTCTCGTTCATTAGTCGGTTTTCCTTGGGTATTTTTAATATCCCAACCAAGTAATTCAAAAAAAGGGTCTAAGAAATCTGTTCTTAATTGCGTTTCGTTATAATTCGCTTTCAGATATGTTTCTCTATTAGAATGATATTTTTCAACAAGGTCTTTTATGGTCATAATTATTTGAGATTAAGTTTACCTTGTTTAACATTCCTATCTTTCAAGTATTGAATTTTCTCTTCTGCTACTTTCAATATTTCATTTGGATTTTCTTCTTCAATTAGCTGATAAGCTACTTTGTCACTAAAGAATATTAATCCTAATGTTTTCTCGTTTTCATTAAATAATTCAGCAAGAAGAGGCAACATTTCTTTGTTAGCAGTCCTTTCACCTCTTTCTATTTTACTAAGAGTTGAAGGGTCAATATCTAATATCGATGCAACTTTTCTTAGAGGTAATTTATATTCTTCTCTAAGTTTTTTTATATGCTCTCCAAATGTCTTTTTCGTTGTCATTCCGTAATTTTTATTCTTAAAATATTTTTCAGGACAATTATTGTCCAAAAATACATATAATTTCTCAATATTAAACTGTGTGTTGGAAAAAATTTAGCTCTTTTGTTTTTTAGTGTTGGAATTTTGTGGGATGGAAAAAACAAATGTGCTAAATGTGGGTGGGTTTTCTTGAGATTAAAGTACGTCTGGTCTTGGTTTTTTTTAATGACGCCCAACGGTTTGGCTATGAGCAGTGCGGGTTTTCAACGCCACTTATTTTCAAACTGCTATGTTGGTTATTTTTATTCATCATTTTTAATTTTAGAACTTTCACCCGCATTGCTTATAGCTTTTGTTGGGCGTTCGTTATTTTCTTCTTTTGGTTTATCTTCTGGTTCTTTAATTTCAGGAACTTCAAAAATCATTGGAACACTTGACTTTAAGGCTTTCCCAGCTGCTATTGCTTGTCTAAATTTTAAGTTAGGTAATACTTTTGATATTTCTTGTCCAAAATAATTTGCCAAAAAATCACTACTTGTTTTGTCAAATTCTTGAAAAGAAATAACTGTGTTGCATTGCGTTAAAATAGTTTTAGAAACATTTGCAGTTCTTTGAGCAATAACTAATAAACCTACATTATATTTTCTGCCTTGTAATGCTATTTGAGCAATGCTATTCAATAGTGATTGTGAGGATTTATCTGAAATTCCAACAAAAGTCCATTCAGGAACCACAGTGTGAACTTCTTCCAAAACAATACAAACTCTTTTACCAAAATTGTTTTCAGTTTTTGCAAGATAAAATAATGCTTTAAAAAACTGTCTCGTATATTCTAATATGCCAGATGAATTAGACACATCTGGTAATTCAAAAATGCTAATTTGAACATCTTCTGACCTCATAAATTGTTCCAGTGAAGAATTTAGGGTATCTCTAATAAATCTATCAGCATCTTTGAGCTTTTCCTTATTTTGCTGGTTTCCAAATTTCTGTAATTCGTTAGACACCCACTCAAAAGTTTGATATAATTTCTCCTCATCTTCATCTGATACGATTTTTACTGGTTTTAAATCATTAAATTTTCCTTTATACTCACCAGTAAAATCAACACAAATAACTTTTGTGTTTTTATCTTGTAGATATTGACGAATTAAATTGCGTGAAAATATTGACTTACCCGTCCCAGTTACACCAATAACAGCAAGATGATGAGACAAAGCGGTATCTTTGTTTATTATTACAGGATAATTGGTATCTGGAATTTCGCCAACTATATACTCATTTTCCTCAATTTCTGGCTCATTAATTTTAGAAGCAATATATACAGGGGTGTTGATTGAAGGAACCCAACCAAATTGTTCAAATTGCAATTTTTCATTGTTCCAAGTTCCTAATTGAATGGCTTCACCAATAATTAATCCGGTTTGATTTTTTTGTTCTAATGTTTCTATTTTAGTTATCCCCTCAATAATTTGATATAAAACCTTTGTTCCTTGAACACTTAATTCCAATAATTGACCTTCTGAAATTTTTGTCTTTGAGTTGTATATAAATCTAATTTTGCTTATTGTTGAGTTTTCAGTGATTATTCCAATAAATTTATCTAAATATTCTGTCTCTGGAACATTTTTGATTAAATAAATCAAATCATCAGAATGATTGGAATAAATATCTTTATTCTCAAATATTTCATTTATTTCTTTTGTTGTTAAGACCTTTATCCATTGCTCTTCGTTTAACAAATAAGAATCTAGTATCAAACCTTTTCTGGTCTTCTTTTTTTCATCTATTGAATACACAAATTCAACAAAATCAAATAATTTTATAATCTCTTTCCTTTCTGGAAATAGTTTTACTAAAAATGTATTTTTTGATTGGACTCCAAATATCGTTCCCAGTGCAAATTCTTCTTTTTTCTCCGCATTTTTTTCAAACAAAGAGTTTATAATTTTTGAAACTGAAGGAAGATTTACAATCATAAATAGAACCCAATACAACAGTAAAGCGTTAAATTGGTTGCTATTTACTCCAAATTTATTGACAGCACCCCATAAGAAGAAAGCTGAAAACAAGGTTTGCGGTTTACCAATTTCTCTATTTATTCGCGAAAAAAATTGAAGCCATTTATTTTCTTGATTTAATGGCTTGTTTCGTAGCCATAAAATAATATAACTACTTATAGCTAAGTAAAATGTAACGCCTAAAAATAACCAAAAAATCCAATTTCTATTTTCCTCATTTACTAGTAATAATGAAATGCCAGCAGTAACGGCATTAATAAAAATACTTGAATCTTTTGAGAAATGTGGTTGGTCAATAAGAGAAAGTAAAATCAATAAAAGAAAACCAGCAGTAAACCAAAACTCTTTTAAAAGAAACTCGAAATTACCAGAAACATATTTTCCTACTCCAACAAGAAGCAAAAGAGATAATGCCAAAAAAATTAATCTTGTTCTTCTATTCATATTGTTGTTTTCTTAATGACGCCCAACGGCTCAAATATGCTTAGTGCTGGGTAAAAATACAATAACTTTTTGAGTTAAACAATACCTTTTGCAAATACAAAACGACCTTTGAGGCAAGCGATTTGCCAGCATTAAGTATATTTTTTGTTGTAGCCAGTTATTTATTTTCGTTAATTTCGTTTTCCATAAATTCAGTTACACTTTTTAAATATTTAGTTAGATTATCATATTCTTCTTCACCTGGTATCCAATTTGCAAATTTCCAGTATTTCCATTCGTCATTTTTTCTTTTTGGTGGTATAAGTAAAAATTGTTGTTCGTCATTTATTCCACCTACTAATATACTACCTTTTAGGTTTTCCACTTCATCATCTAAACCTTCCATTCCTCTCCATATTTCGATAACATTATATTCGTAATCTTTATAGAAAATAATATTTTCAATAGGTTCAAATGTAGGCTCAATATTATTTACTGCGGGAAAACCATTTGAAATAAGTAACATTTCTTTATAATCATCTGGGAATTTCACTCCGAATTTTTTTTCTACTTCTTTAATTATAAGTTTTGTTGTTGGTGGATTACCAATCCATTTTTTTTCAATCTGTTCATCTGAATAAGTAAAATCATTCAGTTCTATTGATTTTTCAAATAATTTACTTAATAATTCTTTCATCTTATGTTTATCAATTATTCTACTTTCCAATTAAAATTTTAACTGAATAAATTGGTTTCTCAGTTTTTAATTTCCAAAATTATTGGTTTTCACTTTGTGTAAAATTCGGCTTTTCAATTACTTTTTTTGGATTACATTTAATTTTCATTTTTATTATCCAATTTTTTAAATATCATAATTTCTCCTTGGTCAGGGTCACCAAACGTAAATATCAAATCATAAGGATATTTTTTATTCATCAATCCTGCTCCTTTTAATTCTGTTGGCATTTCTATAAGATGAATTCCCCAATGTTTTAAATTTTCTTTTTCTCCAACATTAATTATTCCTAATACATCTTTTATCCATTTTCCTCTTTTTGTAATAAGTCCATTATATTTCGGTGGAAATCCTTTAAAATATGGAATGTTTAAAGCTTCAAATTCACCATTTGCTTTAATAATAATTTTTGGTATTATAACTCCACCATTCTCATCCTTAAATTCATCTATTGAATTATCCACAGTTTGATTATTAAAAAAGTATTCTCCAATTAATTCTGATTTTTTAGGTTCAATTGTCGTAAATTTATGAGCATATGGGTCATATTGACAACTTGAAATAATTATCAGAAGAAGAATTATAAATGTTTTTTTCATATTGATATTTTTCCGTGATGATATTGGCTACAACGTTTGTATAAGAGAAGTAAGGGATAAATCCGCAAGTACTTTTCAGGTTATAAAAGTAGCAAAATTTTTGGGATTTTGACCTCTTAAATTATTTATAAAAGCAAAATCGCAAAAGATTTTGCGGTGCAAATTATTTGTAACTGTTTTCAATTCAGGTGTTTGCCCTTATTTCTTTTATATTTTGTTAGCAAGCGTTTATACTTCTAGCAAGTCATCAATCCTCAACTTAACTTTTTTATTTTTCAATTTACCAAGCGTCAGTTTGATATGTGTTGTCATTTCATCTTTTAAAAATTGAGGTATCAAATCCTTAAAATCAATTCCAAATAACCGATGAATTACAACTATATCATCTCTTGAAAAAGGTCTAATTCCGTTAATTAGTTCTGACATGTAATTGGGACGATGCCCTAATATTTCTGCCAAATCTTTTTGTTTTATCCCGGATTTTTTAATATTTTCTCTTATCAATTCTTTGCGTCTTTGAATAAATTCATTTTCTTTTTGTACGATTTTCTCTGCAACATCGCTTTCTTGTATTTGCTTGTTACTTATTTTGTCTTCATCTCCCCAAAACTTATCCTCATATGATTTAATTAAATATCTCAAATGTTCTCTCACCGGCTTTAAAGTTTTGTCTTCTTCTGCCATCCATCTCAATCTTCCATAGATATTTGTAGCCCTTTCAAATTCCAACTCGCTATTTAATTCGTTAACTTTTAATATGTTATCTATTTCTAATCTTTCCATTTTGTTTTATTTAATTTTACCGTAATTTCTTAACCAAGTTTCTATTGTATGTTTATTTCCTTTGAAAATATTGTCATATTCAGAATGATTACCTACCCAAATAATTTCAGCCTCTTGCTCTTTGAATAAAATCAAAATCATAGTTCTGTGTACATTAATGTCAAAAAAGAAAAAATCATCAGGATGAACTCTATCAGCATCAGGACGAGACTTTAATAAATCTGATTTATCTTTCCATTCAGAATTTTCAATGTCATTTATCAACTTGTCAATAGCTTTAACAAGTTTAACATTTCCCTGTTTCTTCTTTTTTAGTTTTAATAATTTATCTTTACGTATTATTTCCAAAATCTACATTTTTTGCAAAGATAATAAAATATTCCAAAACAAATGGAACTTTTGCGATTTTTTATGCTTGCTAACGGTTGGGCTATGAAAATGTAGGCGATTTCGAAACACATTTTTTTAACTTACGATAAAGTTTAAACGGGCTACAAGCCTTGATGTTACTGCTAAACCGCCTATTTTTTATAGCCTTTGTTACCTGCTGGGCTTTCTTCATTACTATCATTTCATTTTCAATTTAGCACTTTCCTGATTTTGTTTTTTCGCATCGGCAAAAAAGCGTTGGCAAACAGACAAGCTCTTTTGCAATTTTTGGTCGTCTGTCGGCTAGTGCGAATTGCAAATGTGCTTGGCTGTGTGGGTAGGCTATTTGTCTTTGTTTCATAACTAATGTATAAAGGAATACTTTATGATTAGTCGTTTATAAATGATTTCTGATGTATTAACATTTCATTTAAAAGATTTTTTCTAGCATCAATCTCAATACAATTTTTTGGTAAATCAGTTCTGTTTCTTTTCCCAATCACTAAACCTAATCCACAAGCTTCTAACATTGGATAATCCCCCCATGAATCACCAATTGCACAACATTTAGATATGTCTAATTTTTGTTCCAATGCAAAATCAATCACAAATTTTCGCTTATTTTCCGGAAATACATGTTCAATTTCTTGGGTTTTAATGTCTATCTCTGTTCCTAAATAAGAATCAGCACCAAACATTTGTGCAAAATAATTAACAGCAAAATCCCAAGTTAACGAAACTATTGCAAACGGTATTTTATTCATATTACAATAATTACAAAGTTGAAAAACTCCAGAACCAAATTTTGCCTTATTAAGGCTTTCAATTAATTGATTATTAGAAAATCCTTTATACCAGCTGAGTATTTCAGACCTGTTTTCAACAATGGTACTATTTGAATGGTTTAATTCAAGTTCATTCATTCTTGCTGACTTGCCAATATCTTGTGCAATGATTTGACAAACTGTTTGTTTGCGTATAATCGTACCATCCAAATCTATAAAGAAGCCCTCGAATTTCATAATACTGAATTAATTAATTCAATCCCCTTAGAGTAAAAATATAGAGATCTGAATAGGTTTTTGTGCTCCAACATATGAAACGGAACTATCGCTATTGCCATTAAGCCTGCATTTAATAATATTTGATCAATCTCAATATTCGTATTATACAATCGTAACTGTTTTAAGTATATCGAATCATCACTTAACAATTCAGTGAAAAGTTTATTCATAAAGTTTCTGTGATTTAAGGAACATGACGAATAGGTGTAATTAAAACTTACTTTATCTCCCAAAGTAATATTCTGGACAAATATTTTATCCTGAATTGCTAATTCATAATATAAAAAAATAGACATTATCATTTTTGACCAATCACATAAAGGATCTGAATTTTGTGGATTGGGATCAATAAGAATGAATTTTGTTAAGGTTGAATTAACTAGAATATCTTCAGGAATCAGATCACCATGACACATTCTAGGATTTGAATTATTATTTAGAGAAATATGTTTTGATTTTTTTTCAATATTGGCTAAAATTTGATTCAATGAAGCATATCTTTTCCCATTAATTATGGAACTATTAGTGTATAATTCAGACCAAATCTTGTTTGTATCTTTTGTAATTAGATTTTCCCATCTTCGTTGCACTTTTTCGATATAACATTCACCTTTTTGATCTGAAGGATCAAGATAAATGCTAGAATTAAGTTTCGAGAAAATGTCACCAATAAAATCGGCTATCTTTTTAACACTATACTTGCCATCCCAAATGACTTCTCCTAACGTGTTTGAAGGAATAAATTCACTTGATAATTTAAATTTATCATTTTTATGTTGATAGTTGCATTGTGGAAATAATCCAGTTTTTTTTATTTCTTTTGAAGTCAACCATTCAGCTTCAATAATATGTCTTTCAATGGAATCTGTTTTTTCCAATTCACTATTGTTTTGAAACTGTTTTGAAATAGTCCAATGGCGACCTGTGTATTCCAATTTTGACTCACAGACAGAACCTCCAAATATTGGATTTGTAGCAGTATTTGAATTGTCCACAATAAGATAATTATCTAAATTAAAGCTAGATGTAATATTTACACCCCATTTTAAAAATACTAAATATAGTTTATTTTTCAATTCAACTTCTATATAACCTTTCTTCTCAATCTTAATAAGATTATCATTTGTAAATAAATCTTCGATACTAGTTTTATCTAAAGTAATTTGTTTAATTGACATGATGGGTTAAATTTTTTTTTTAATTATGTATTCTCCTAGTATCAGACAATCCATATTGCTCCTAATAAATGTAGATAATGCATCAGAAGGTGTTTCAACTATTGGTTCCTTAACATTAAATGATGTATTTAGTACAGCTCCATAGCCTTGTTTTTCTTTTATATATTCTAATAATTGATAGTAATGCGTGTTTGTAAATTCGTCAACTGAATGAATTCTTGATGTTCCATCTACATGAATGCAATTATCAAGTTTATCCAGTGTCTGGTTGCTTACCATGACAGCTTCAGTCATATATGAAGAGATTCTGTCATTAAACCCTAGAATTGATAAATCCGCTTTAAGTATACTTGGCCCAAATGGTCTAAACCATTCTCGATGTTTTACTTTCATATTTATTTTATTTCTTGCATTTAGCCCATTTACTTTAGTTAGAATTGATCTTGATCCTAAGGCTCTTGGGCCACTTTCGCTCCTGTTTTGAAACCAACCGACAATAAGACCTCCATCAATCATTTCAGCCCCCTCTTTATAAATGTTCGTGGATTTATAATGATAATGGGAGCATGGTCTTAAACTACCAGGCTGTATTAAATCTGGATCTCTAGCTATAGCTTGTAAGATTTCTTTTTCTGAATAGTCATAACCGAATGACATACTTCTATTATTCTGTTTAGCAATGATCTTTGAAATTATATAAAAGCCATAAACAGCATTTCCAATTGGCAAACCTATATCAGATGCAACTGGAGAAACGAATAAGTCTTTCGAAATGTTACGATCTCTAATCGAACCGTTAGTGGAGCAATTTAAAGCAATACCTCCTGCTAAGATTAGATTTTCTACTGAATGTTTAGATAATAAGAGTTTTAATACTTGAATTAGGGTTTCCCTAAAAGAATCTTGAATAAAAGCCGCAATATCTTTTGCTTTTATAGATTTTGAATCAGCCAAATCTTCATACGAATATTTTAAGTCATTCTCTCTTAGATAAGCTAACGCTCCCCATCGGTGATAATCATTCAATTTACTGGTTATTAATCCTTGAGGTGAGATATCAAATAAATTATTATTAAAATGGGATGAGTCACCATATGCAGCTAGAGCCATCACTTTTCCACTTTCTTGATCCGAGAATCCAAGTAAATTAGTGAATGCTTCATAAGTAGTTCCTAAACCTTTAAAGTTAGGTCGTGATGCATTACCATAAACCTTTTCAATATTACTTTCTGAAAAAACATAAGCACTTTCAGTATCAGAATTATTTCCACCAGCATCACCGACAAATACAATTCCATCATTAAACTCGGATAGACTAATAGCACCTATAGCGTGAGACAGATGATGGTCACAAAATAATATTTTTGTCTTTGTTGTGAACCCCCAACTATATAAAAAATTGGCTTTGGTTTTATTAAAGTTTGCTCCCGAATTTGAAAATATTACAATGTCAATATTTTGAGGTTTTAAACCAGCATGTTGAATACAATAAAACATGCTACTAATCCAACCATTATGATATTTATGTCTTGTCAGTCTTTCTTCTGCTATTGCATATAAAATTTGACCGTTTTTGGCAATGGCACAACCGCCATCATGACCAATATGTATACCTAATGTGATCATCCTATTCTTATTTTTAGTATGCGATAAAGAATTATTGAAAATCTAATTGTGTTGATTATTAGTGAACAAAAAGCGAAAAGAAAAATTGCAGCTTCTAAGAAGTTAATATTTTGAATAATTTTGATACTTAAGACCAGAAATAGTATGATTGAAATAAAAATAAAAATTAATGAAATAAAAATATTTTTCAATAATTTATTCCCTAATTCAGCTAGTAATCTTTTAAATAATTCATTGGGAGAAATTGAAACTAAAATTGTTGCCGACAAAGCACCAAAACCCCAGATTGCAGCTGCTACACCAATTAAACTTGAATAAAGAGAACTTTTATTGTCAAGGTCAATATATTCAATAATATCAAATTTATAAATTGAAAATAATAAAATTCCAATGAATATGAAGTCTAAAAAATGATTATCCAAATAGTAGTTAAATGCCTTTTTCATAGGTTACATCTTTAATTGAGTTAGTAAATAAATTAAGATTTCGTTGTAGTTCAATAAATCCAATATCTAAAGCTGGAGAAAAAAGAAAATGCATAGAATTATCATTTGGGTAGATCCCAATCATTATTTCCAAACCCATTTCGTCAAAATATTTTGCATACAAATCAGAAAGTTCTTGTGGATTGTTGGAATTAGTATTAAGACTAATAGCCCAAATTAGACCTACGCCTCGAAAACTCAGATTTTCATTCGTATTTGTAAATTCCTTAAGGTGTGAATATATTGCTAATTCTTTTTCTTTAAGATTTGACAATATGTTTTCTTCAATAATAACTTCTTGAACGGATAATGCTGTCATACACGTTATAGGATTACCCGCATAAGTTAACCTAAGTGGGAGTGTCATTTTGCCACTAATTTCATTGATAAGATTGCCAGATATAACTACTGAACAAATAGGGCCATATCCACCACTAAGACATTTTCCTCCAACCCTAATACCAACATCTATATTCTCAGTCCAAAAAAATTTACCTGACCTATAAAAAGATGATATAACTTCATCAGCTATGAAGATTATATTGTTTTCTTTACATATTGTAGATAGAGTTTCTATATATCCAGAAGGAGGTACTACTGCACCTGAAGTAGTACCTCCAATAGGTTCAATAATAATTCCTGCAATATTATTTTGACCGATAATTTCAATTATCTCATTTAAACGAGTTGCACATTTCAATTGGCATTCAGGGAATTTTAAGTTATATGGACATTTACTACATAAAGGATCTTCCAATAATAGTTCAGTTGGTTTTTTTAAACTAGCTAAATCTTCATTACTATGTTTATAATGATTAGCTATTAATCTTGTATAAACAGACATTCCATGATAGCTATTCATTCGAGTTATAAATATTTCTTTTGTTTTGAAACCTTTGTTCCGATGAATTGAAAGTGTAAGTCTAATTGCAGTTTCTATTCCTTCAGTTCCACCTGATGTGAAATAAACTTTTGCTTCTAAGTCATTCAATTTATCTACTATAAACTTGGAAAGGAAGGATTGCCATCTTGAATTATATTTTCTGCCATTTAAGGGTAAAACAGAAATATCTAAATAAGATTTCAATTTTTCAATAATTTTATTATTGTGATTTACAATAAAACTGGCATGTGAGCCTCCAGAAATTTCATAATATTTTTTCCCTGATGCCACAATACAACTTCCAATTCTTTTTTCTGCGAGAGGTAAAGCATTATTGATTGAGTCAGTTAAAATCCATGAATTATTTATTTCTTCCATAATTTTAAATAATATAGTTTGCCATATTTCTCATATGAGTTATAGAATTTTAACCCATCCTCCATGTCCCAATTTTGGAATGACTCCATTATTGTCTTTTTGATCTCAAGTGCATTTTTAATATTTAAATGCTTTTTGAAATATTTATAAGATTTTGACCATTTTTTTCTTTTATAAAAACAATAGGATAATTCAACAAATACAGTTGCATGTTCAATTGATTGAGCAAGGTCTGGAACAATTTTGAGTAAGTTGACCTCTGCCAGGCTGTAATTGCCCTTTTGATTGTACAATATTCCTAGATTACCTTTTGCGATACTTAGTAGTTCTTTTAACCAAGAATCTGGATTTTGTTGATTGCTAATTATTGATACTACTTTATTGTTATTTTTCATGCAATTTTCCCAATCCAATATCTGCAACCACATATTAGCGGCTTTTATTCTTCCTTGCAAACTCCAAAGTATTTTACCATTTTCTAAAAGACTAGTTGAGATGGATTCAGTTTTTTTTATTAATTCTGGAGTGAGGTCGGCTTGATTTGTGAAATAGCTGACATTTAAAATCTCTATAAACTGTTTTACTTCCTTTGAGATTGGTTTTTTCAACAGGGTTAATGAATTATTAAAAATATCTTGCGCTTGACTCTCTTGACTAGACATGATTTTTGATCGAACAAACCAACCCGGAATAGAACTTGTGAAGTACTCAAAGAAATCAGAATTTATCACATGATTCTTTAAATAAAAATCTGCAATGGTACTAAGTTCAGACCATAATCCTTTCGAATACAAATAGTAAGAAAAAGTGTTTAAAATTCTAAATTTCAGACTCTCCTCAATATCTTTATTTACAACGCTTAAGGTTATAGTATTAAAATATTGCTCAATAAAGCTGAAGACCTTACTCCAATTTGAACGAGATACTATATTATCTAAATAATTTGAGATGCTTTCGAACCAAGTCAGATAAACAATATGAGCGGAATTTCTATCAATTCGAGATTGAACATAACTAGATGCTATGCTAGACATCTTGTATTTATTTTCACCAACTTTAACAAGAATACCTTTAAAGTCTAAATTCGAAAAATAATTAGCTAAATCATCATGTGTAATGTTGGTACTTTTTTCTATTGTATAAGATTCAATTATTCCTTCTAAATCAAAGGTGTCTGTAACATTAAAAAGTATAAAAATATTTTGAACTTCTTTTATAATACCACTCCAAATTGAATCGAAATAGTATTTCTGTAATTTTGTATTTCCAAGTTTAATTTCGTGGATTATACTTTTCATGGATTTATTATTATTTCTTAAGTTCAATACCCATGAGATAGTTTTTGGATGCCCTTCCGAAACTTTAAATATTTCAGAAGTATTAACTTCAATACCTATTTTTCTACTTAAGCCAATTGTCATTTCTTGAGAAGCTTTGTAATCTAAGTTCTGTAAAAGATAACTAATAGGAAAATCGGTTAATCTATCTAAAGAAGTAACAAGCAAATCTACTTTAAAAGGTAGTTTAAGTATAAAATCTCTAATTTGATGATTAACATCATTATCGAAGTTGTCAACAACAAAAAGAGATTTACTAACTGATGTTTTTCTGTATATTGCAGCAATTCTTTCATTAATACCTTGTCGAAAATTAAATTCACCAATATCAAGAAATACACCAAGATACCTAATAAATGCTTCAAATGAAGTTAAATTTATCGAAGTGGATTTTAGATCTAAATAAATGGCAGTTTCGTAATTAAACTTTGACAACAAAGAGTAAGCACTATTTATCAATAAGGCACTTTTACCAACACCTATTTTCCCATATATTAATACCCGATTGTTATGATTGAATACCCACTGGTTATAAATTTGATCAATTATATTGGATCGTCCCCATATTTGTTTAGGTGGAGGAAGTTCTATAAGTGAGCCAAAAGATTCATTTTTAGCTTCGTGGTAATATTCATTTAGTCTTGTAAATGTGTCCTTTTTGGATTTCATATTGGTTTGGTTCAACTAACTTAAAGATGTAATCTGAATTTGAAGTTATTTTGCATTTGTTCCTATAGTGATTTTGAGCTGGGATGCATTGATTGATATAATGTTTCTTCACCCAGCTAAAATCACCTAACTTACCAACATCTCTCTGTATCGCTCTTTTTAATACTTCATTGTCATTGATCTCAATCCTAATAAAAAGATCAAAAAAATTAGTAAATTCATCGATCGCAAGAAATAAACCTTCGATGATTACAATATCAATTAAGTTTAATGAGCAATCTTTTATTTGATTTAGAGGTTTAAAAACACCGTTTATAATTGATTCCCTATCAAAAAAATCAGTATAGAATTTTATGTAACTGCATGAATTTACATCAAAATCTTTGGCAATTCTATTTATATAGTCATCACAATGAAATATTTGCACATTATAATTTTGTTTAAAAAACATTAAAAGGTCAATAGACATTGTACTCTTTCCAGAACAATCTGGTCCATCAATCCCCACTACTATTGGAGATTTTACTTTTTTATAAAGTACTGCATTCTGTATTATACTTAATACATCTTGATAACTAATCATGAAAAACTAATTCTGATTTTACTTTTTTAAACTCACTCTTGTTATTAAAAATTAGAGCTTCATTGTCTTTGAGTGTTTCAAGGTTATATATTGATTTAAAGGATTTAATAATTGAATTATATTTGGGTAAGTATTTTTCCTTTCCATAATGAGGTAATACTACAATATCAATAAGTGATAGTGAGTCATATGATTTTAATTCTGGAGCTTCTGAAGGATCATCTAAGGTTACAATTGGCTCAATACTAGGACCAAGAATTACTGCTCCTGCACTTGCTCCGATATAAGTTTTATTACTACTAATCCATTTTTTTAAAACAATATCAAAACCACTTTTTATTATTAAGGATAATAGATAGAAAGTATTTCCACCTGCGATAAACAATGCATCAACATTATCTGATAATCGTTGTTCAAATGAACTTGGGTTATCTGTTAAGTTAAGTTCTTCCACTATATATCCTAACTTCTTAAGACGATTCAAATCATCCTTAACAAAGTATGGATCATCATAAGGGTCACCTGCATTTGGAACAAATAAGATTCTTGATCCAATACTTAATTTTTCTGGGAGACATCCCAAACCTAGACTTAATAAAATTACATTCATAATAGTAAATTTTAAATTAGACAATATTATTTAAAGTATATTTCATATTTAGCATATAAACAACTCGTTTTGAAATCATCTGTAGAGTTCTAAATTGCACTCTTTTGCAAATTTTGGTCTGAGGGTTGGCTCGTGCGATTTGCAAATGTGTGCAATGTGCGTGGCTTCCCTGATTGTCCCGAAGGGCAAAAGCGGGTCGGCAAAAACAAAATCTTTCCAGTCAGTCAATTTTTCAATTATATGTTTTAATTCTCGTTTCAATATTTTCAGTTTATGTTCCACTGTTTCTCTTTCTTCGCCTTGCAGGTAACGGTTGAAATAAACATCAGTGCACGATATTTTAGTAGTTTCTTTCATACAACGAAAGTAGCAAAAATTTTGCACAAAAAAAAGAGCAAAAATCCGCAAGATTTTTGCGGTGTTCAAAACCGCACTTCTGTTCGATATGAACCACTTGGCGTGCATTGTGTTTATTTGTTGTTGGCGGTTGTTTTTTTTATTCATTGCATATCGATATTAATTGGGATAATTAATTTAATTGAAACAGTTTTACCTTTATTCATTGCAGGTTTCCAAGCAGGCATATTTTTAATAGTTTCAATTATTTGTATATCAATTTCTTTATTTATACTTCGTATCATTTTTGCAGAAGATACTTTCCCTTTTTCGTCAATTATTATTTCAACAATACCTTTTCCATTAATACTATATTCAGGTTTTGTATTTAAATTTATATTTTTTACTAAATAATTTAAAAATTCCTGATTACCTCCTTTAAATTCAGGCATTTTTTCAGCGATTTCGGGGGCGTTAACTCCCAATTCGAAACTTTTCTCTTTCCAATTATTATTATCTAAAATATTTTCCTTTTTTATAAATCCTAAATTTGTAAATTCAACTAATACTTTATATTCAAACAATTTATTACCTATTTTTTTAGTATATAAAATCGTGTCTTTTAATGTTTCCTTATGATTTAAAACTATTTCTTTTTGATTTAGAATTATCTTTACAGAAGTATCATTCAGAATAGAATTGATAACAAATTTATTATTTCTGAAAGGTAAACTATCAATTGTTATTTTATTGTCATATTCCCAAAATAATATTTTTGTATTTTCTGTTAATTTAATATTCCCGTCATAATAAAATACTTTTTTAATTGAGAAAAATTCAGAAAAATCATCAACTTCGCTATAGACCTCATTTGAATATTTTATAGGTTTTATAGGTTTACCGTCTATTTCTATTAAGTTACAATTTATGATTTCTTCATTATATTTTAAAAGCAAAACATAATTAGTATCTTGTGCAAAAATTTTATTAAAAAAAAAGAATGTTATTAAAGTCAATATGATTTTAAGTTCTATTTTCATTTTGTCTTGTACTGAAATAGGTTGACTCTTTTTTGTGTTTTTTTGTTAATAATTAATACCGAAAAGTTATTTCCGAATTAATTTTCCCGG
>JAADFW010000109.1 GCA_013152655.1 Chlorobiota bacterium | reverse complement strand
TAAAAGATATTGCAATAATTAATAATATAAATATATTATTTAAAAACTGAAAGATGCTTCGGTTTCGGCTATTTCTCTTAATTGTTAATTTAATTGTTTTCATGACCGTAAATTTTTAAGATTATAAAATTGGATCCAATGGTGAGAAATCAATTAATGTGCCAAAAAATAAAAGGATTAAGAATATACTTTAAAATATGACTATAATTACCTAAATATAAATGTGTTATAAATTTATCATTTTCTATAAAATTGTTTGGGAATTATTTTTCTTCCCCGGTATCCATCTTCAATTCCATGAAAATAAGTGAGTTCACCTTCGTCGCTTCGCCAACATAAAAAAACAGTTTGTCCGTTTATTACAGCCGGAAAATCAACCAATCCTATTTCATAATTCCAATCTTTAAAGAAACAACCCAATTCTTCTAATTCATTGTGATACTCGTTTAATGCCTCCATTAAAGATTTTAAATATGTATCTTCATTAATTACTTCATCTTTTTCCTGAACATACTTTCTAATTGTTTGTCCTGTAGCTAATAAATCTTCAACAATTTTTTTCACTAATGGCAAAGTTTGACTGGCTTCTTGCGGGGTAAAATATTTTGTGAACTTATTCTTCATTATAATGTAGTATTCAAAACAAAATGCTTACAAACTCCAGTCGATGGGGGTTTTATTTTGAGCAATTAATATTTCATTTGTCTTTGAAAAATGTTTGCATCCGAAGAAACCATTATAAGCCGAAAATGGCGATGGATGTGCAGCTTTTAAAATATAATGGTCAGTTGAATTAATTAATTCTGCTTTTGCCTGAGCAAATCTACCCCACAGAATAAAAATCAACCCCTTTTTATGTGTTGCCAGCTTTTGAATTGCTGCATTGGTAAATGTTTCCCACCCCTTGTTTTGATGCGAACCGGCTTGTGCAGCTCTTACCGTTAATGTTGCGTTTAGTAATAAAACACCTTGCTCAGCCCATTTTTCCAAATTCCCATGGTTAGGTACCGGTATATTCAAATCAGAATTTAATTCCTTAAAAATATTAACTAGTGAAGGTGGTGGTTTCACACCGGCTTGAACCGAAAAACATAATCCATGTGCCTGCCCTTTGCCATGATACGGGTCTTGTCCCAAAATCACCACTTTTACTTTATCAACAGGGGTTTTATCAAAAGCATTAAATATTAACGAACCGGGAGGATAAACTCTATATTTTGATTTTTCCTGTATTAAAAATTCCTTTAGCGAAGCAAAATAATCTGCTTCAAATTCTTCTTTTAACAGCTCTTTCCAACTGCTTTCAATATTCGGCTTTATTTTATTCATTCTCAATACTATTTTTTAATACAAACATAATTAAAACGGATTTATTTTAATAATTAGCGACTGTGAACCATAATGCATCGTTGCAAGAAAATGCAAAATACTGCGTTATTCTCTTATTAAAAACAGTCGCCTACAAAAGAAAGCTCATTGATTTTCAATATTCTGAAAGCCTTATCTCATACGTTTTATTATCAAAAACTATAAAACAGGGAGTTTTCTTGCTAATACTAATTAGCAAATTGAGAGTTGAAATTTTATAATTATTAGTCAATTTTTATTAATCTATAAGTTTTAATCGGACTCTTGATTCTCTTTTTATATTCTATATTTGTATAAATAAATTTGTTTATGGAACGGCTTTCAAGCAGAAATAAAATAATTATTGGCATATCCATGATATTATTTGTTCTAATTGTTGGAACAGGCGGGTATATGTTAATTGACGGCTTTGCATTTATTGATGCTCTCTATATGACCGTTATTACAATTTCAACCGTGGGTTTCAAGGAAGTTGGAAAATTATCGCCAACCGGAAAAATATTTACTGTTTTTTTAATTATTTCCAGTTTTACAACTTACGCTTATGCACTTACTACATTGTCCACTCATTTTTTTGAGGGACAATTAGGCTTTTTAATTAAAGGGTATCATTCAAAATCGTTAAAAAAAATGAAAAATCATGTAATAATATGTGGATATGGCAGAAACGGACAACAAGTTGCTGCTGAATTAACGGCCAATAAGAATTTGTTTGTGATTATTGAAAAAGATATTTCCCAAATTCAGAGTAATACTTTAAAAACAGGCAGGTTTTTAGAAGGTGACGCAACGAATGACGAAACTCTTTTACTGGCTAACATCAACGAAGCAAAAGCATTAATTACAACTTTACCTGTTGATGCCGATAATTTATATATTGCACTAACTGCTCGTTCACTCAATACGAATCTTGAAATAATTAGCAGGGCAATTGATGAAAATTCAGAGAAAAAATTAAAGCGTGCCGGAGTAAACAAGGTTGTAATGCCGGAAAAAGTTGGAGGAACGCACATGGCAAACTTAGTAGCTAAACCGGATATTATTGAATTTTTAGAACATATTTCTATTCATAGCTATGATACCACTCAGTTAGAAGAAATATCGTGCTGTAATTTACCGGCAAAGCTGAAAAATAAAACAATAAACGAAATGAATATAAGAAATTACACAGGTGTTAATATCATCGGATTTAAAACAGTTGAGGGGGAGTATATATTAAATCCTGTACCTGAAACTAAAATAATGGAGGGAACCAAACTATTTATTCTTGGAACACAAGAACAAATAGAAAGGTTAAGAAAGATATTTAGTGAATAACTGCAACAAAACAACAGCTAAAAAATAATTATTTTCCCGGATAACTTTTCAAATAAACAGTATAGCTATTTTAGAAGTTCTTTAACTTTCTTTTCTAATTCTTCGCCTCTTAAATTTTTAGCTACAATTATACCATCACGATTAATTAATACAGTGTGGGGAATTGACATAACGCCATAAATTTTACCGGCAGCATTATTCCAGCCTTTCAAGTCTGATACATGATTCCATGTAAGGTGATCATCGTTAATAGCTTTTAACCATTTATCCTTGTCCTTATCAAAGGAAACTCCTAAAATATCAAAGCCTTTAGAGTGGTACTTTTTATATATTTTAACTACATTAGGATTTTCTCTTCTGCAAGGCATACACCATGAAGCCCAAAAATCAACTAAAACTATACTGCCTTTCAGTTGCGAAAGAGGGAAAGGATTCCCGTCAATATCTGTTAAAGTAAAATCGGTAGCAGGCTGGCCAATTGCAACTTTTCTTAAAACATCAATTCTTTTAAACAACCATTTGGTATATTCCGACTCGGACAATGAAAGGCTTAGCCCGGAAGTTAACTTTTCTAACTCTTCCAAATTGAGGGTATAAATTAAATGCCTTCTGATTAAATAGGGTGCTACTACCGAATTGCTATGTTCGCCAATAAAAGTTTTTATAAAAGCAAATTGCTCATTTTCAACAGAATCATAAGCATTATTTAAACTATCTATTAATTTTTGATTCTCTTTTCCTGCTTGTTTATATGCAACATAAATATCATTTAACGACTTGTCAAATTCCTTATTATTCTTATTAAACAATTCAAAAACATTTTGCGTTTCAGAACCCGCAACTTTACTATTTTTAATACTATCTACATTAATTTCTGCTGTTAAATCAGCGTTCTCGATAAAAAAGCTATATGAATCATCCTTGCCGCTTAAGTTTAAATAAACCATTTCGGGTGAATTAATAGCACCGCTTAATTCAAAAGCATTATTTTTAATTTCTGCTGAATCAATTGTTTGATATTGCCTGTCAACTATTTTTTGCAAAAAAACATACCCTGCAAAATCTTTATTTAAAGTTCCCTTAATATTAAAACTTGTCCCGTCATTTTTATTATTCATACAAGAAAACATAACTGAAACCATCAACAATACTATACCAAATTTTTTCATACTAATTATTTTAAGTTTATAATTGAAACAAAAAAGATTTTGAAGATACTTAAAAAGAGTGAAGAAGTAAAAATGTGAATGAGTGAAAAATTGTTTTTGCCCTATTTTAACGTTTTTTTGTAGAATCTTGTTTTTCGTGATTAGTGAGCTGTGAATAGTTACTATAGAGTTTACGAATTAAGCTTGTTGCTAATTCTAACAGCCTTATATCTATCAATTTTCAAACCTTAGTTCCTGACTACTTCTTGTTTCTACTTTTCTACCCTCCTATATTATGAAACTTATTAATATGATTTAATGTTCCGCATTTTGGCTTTAAACTAATTGCCATTTTAAAAGCTTTTTCAACACCAAGTTCTCTAACATTATATTCCTGGTCATCGAACAAACAAGGCTTAATCATTCCATCGCTTGTTAATCTTAACCTGTTACAAATATTGCAATCACCTCCTTCGCCACCTTCCACTTTCCAAAATTTACCATTTGTTAAGTCCATTTTACGAATAAAGCGGGCATTCAGGTTATTTTCTTTACAAAAAGCACGAATATCAACAGCATCTTTTTCTTGTGAATTATTATCAACTACACAATTAATTTTAATGGGTTCTAAACCGGCTTTTTTAGCCGCTGCAATACCTTTGAAAACACGGTTAATATCACCACCTCGTGTTATTTTAGCATATTTTAAAGGGTCTATTGTATCGAGGCTGATATTTACTCTTTTTAATCCGGCATCGGCCAAATCATTTGCATATTCATTTAAATAAACACCATTAGTGGTCATTGCAACTTCCTCTATCTCATCAATTTTGCTAATCATGCGAACAAGTTCTACAATATTTTTTCTAACTAATGGTTCGCCACCGGTAATTCTTATTTTATTAATACCATTTTTGGCACCAAATTCAGCAACTTCAATTATTTCGTCGAAACTTAAAATATCGGAATGCTTTAAAAGTTTTATACCTTCCGCAGGCATGCAATAAACGCATCGCAAGTTGCAACGACCACTAATGGTGTTTATTTA
>JAADFW010000108.1 GCA_013152655.1 Chlorobiota bacterium | reverse complement strand
CATATATCGTTTCTAAATAGTTATAGTTTATTTCTTATTTTCTTATGTTAATCACATTGCTTTAACAACGATGGCGCTAAACTTCTGTTGCCGTATTTATTGCACTTCTTATCATTTTACTAATTTGCTCAAACAAAGTTAATTAACTTCCGTTAACCTCAAAACCGGCAATTGAGTTTAGCGTGTGTTAGCAAAAGTATTTATAATTCACTCGTATATTTTTTCCCTTTTAATTCATCAATATTTAAGTATGTCTGTTTTTGAACAAATGCTGTTCTTTTATCTGAATAAGAAATTTTAACGTTATTAATAGGATTGTCATTTTTAAATGTTTCTTTATCATTTATCTCTGTCAAAATAATATATTTAAAGTTTTCATTCCATTCATTAGCTTGCAACTTACTTTTTATTTCAATTAATTTGTCTCGAATGTCTTGTTCATTTGTACTATTAACAGTTATTATTTCGATAGTATCCAAATTGTCTGTTTGAATATTTAGACTATCTATATATCCTAAAATCTTTGGGAAATATTCTTTGATTTGTCCGTCTGCATAAAATCCCATGTAACTTGATTGTTGAAAAGTTCTGTTTGCTTGACATCTATATAGCGAATATTTTTTATAAAAATCCCAAGCAAAACCAGCAGGAATTACTAATGTTTTTTTAGAATAATCTTCTGCTGTTAATCTTTGATTTATTATGAATTCTTTTAATTCCATCAATAAGAATTTTTCTCTATCTAATAATAAGATTGATTCTTGTAGGACAGAATTAATTCCTTCAATTATTTTATCAAAATTTCCCCAAATAATTTTATTGGTATATTTAGAATCCAATTCTTTTAATGTTTTTGGATAGTCACAATCTGGTGTAAGAACAAATAATCGTGAAAAGTCATACATTAATAACTCACAATGGTTTATTATTTGCTTTTTATTTATTGTATTTGGAACAACTTTGGTTTCAATAATGTAATCAAACATTCCTTTTATTCTACCATCAGGAACAGAATCATAAAATTTAACTTGATTCTCATATTCAATTAGTTCAATTGTTGAATCCTCCATTAAAACTTGTAAAATTCTTGTTACTGTGGAAGAATTAAGTTTTTCAAAAACTGCTAAAATTGTAGATGTTACTCTGTTTTCTGCTGTGCTATACGTTGAAAATATTGAATTTGTCATATCTTATTTTTTAATTATTCATTTTTGTGTGTTTGTCTTGTTATATTGCGTGTTCTCTGCTGGTATTTTTTCATTCAAGTAATTCATTAATAATTTCTGACTTTTCCCTTAATTGATCTTTATGTTCATAAATTAATGTTGATAATTGAAAGCCATTTAATCCAATAAATCCATTATCAATTAGTTTCTTTCGTGAACTTTTTGTGAAATCGGAACTTGTAAAAAACATAAATAATTGAGATGGATGCACATTGTTTTTCTTTTTACTATTTGCAAAAAGAACAAAACATTTCATATCAAGGGAACCAACATCAGCAGAATATCGTGTTGACACTCCATATACTTCAATAAAACCGTATGTTTTTTTTGTAGATATTGAATTAATAGGTATTTTACCTTCGAAATCTAATCTACCATCCTTAATAATAGATTGTGTTAAAACTGTCTCAATACATCCAAAGCATATTTCTATAATTATTAAAGACAACTGTTCAAATTTTTTCCAATCTAAAACAATTAATTTTTTCCAAATTTCTTTAATAATGAAATAATCATTATTAATTACAACAATATTTTGTGACGCAAATGAAAAAATATACGGTACATTTAATTCCTTTGAATTTTTGATTGATAAATTTACAAATTCAACAAAATTTATAATGTTATTTTGAGCAAGTTCTACTGATTTAAAAATATTATACCCTTGATACATATAATAATCAGTTAAGCATTGTTCAGAACTTATTTTATCAATATTCTTCCCCTTAATTATTTTTTCAAAAATGTTATTGTCCATTAATTTTCAATATTTTAACTCTTTGATAATTATTTAGTATATTTTCCATCCCTAATTTTATTTTGTTTAATTCTTCATCACTTAAATCTTTTTTTTAATCCTTCTACTAAAATATTTTAAAACTGATATTGCATCACTTATTCTATTTATACATTCGGTTGTAGTAACTTTATTTTCATTAATATATTTCTGATTTATGTGATTTTTGGACTTATTCTAAATTTTTGTCATATAATAATTTAAGGCTAAATTATTATCATTTAGGAACTTTTTTATTACTGCTGCCATTTCTTTAATCATTTCTTCTTTTACATTAGCACTTAATTGTCTTGTATGAATTACTAATTTCGGTTTTGTTTTATCTATCTCTCTATGTGTATAAAACCAGTTTTGTTTAGTATACCTATATTCACCGCCATCAAATTCTACATGAAAAAAATTGTCAATCTCACGCATTTTATCATTATTCTTAATATAATCTGAACAGGCTAAAATTACAACCGGAAAATTTTGAATAAATGATGATTCTTCAAATAAAATCTTTCTATCTTTTAATCCTACTTTCTTAGAATTTTGTGTTTGTTGTGAAGGGGAATCATTAATTTCGGTTGTAAAAATACGTTCTAAGAAATCTATAGAATGTGATGTTGGTTCTTTATTCCAGATATAATCAGATAATCTTTGATACTTACTCCATGTATTTTTCCCCCAACTTTTAGCTAAATATTCACCTTCCTTAACTTCATAACTTAAATCTAGTTCATCAATATTGTCATTAATAATATGATTAACCCATTGTTTTGCATTTTCTTTATACTTAACTTGACCTACTTTGTCATCTTTTGAAATTGCAGCTTCTTTTCCAATTATCAATATTTTCGCATTAGGATTACCAATTCCAATATAATATTCTTGTTCAATTCCTTCTTTAACAAATTTTTTAAAATATTTAGAATATTCCATATTATTATGCATTATAGTTTTTGTTGCTTTTTTTAATCCCAAATTTGAGAATTCTATAACCCCATTACTCATTGCAATGTATTTTAATATAAATCTTTTTTTATCACCCCATGGTAATTTTTTAACTCTCGCCATTACTTTTAACTGTTGTCCTTTCTTAATGTGAGGAAAAAAAATAGAATAATTATTTCCAAACAAAGGTAAGATGTATTTGTATGTTCCATTTTTTAATTCAACCATACTATAATTCCCTCCTCCTCGTGTTTTTTTATCAGATACATGTGCTACATTACCTTCAAAAATAATTATTGTACCATTAAAAACTTCAATTCTTTTAAGATCAGATAACTTAATTTCATTTATTTTTTCTTGAATAGGTTCCATAATATCTAAATTTTAATTGGTTTATACATGCATTATTTTTTCATAAAATCTTGTCTGATAATTATCACTAAGAGGTTTCAGCAAATAAGAAAAGGACAAATTAGGCAACTTTTAAAAAAGACTTTTTTTACTTTTACAAAATCTGACAGGAAAAAAGTTCTAAAAAGAGTTTTAATATAAAATGATAAAGCACTAATTATTTTAGCATTCATAACATCAGTTTTCTGACAAAAAAACTTATAATTATTCAATTGCGAAACTTGAAAACAAGAGAATTTCGAAAATAATCTTAAAGCTTTGTATAACTGCCAGTTATAAAGCTCTTCTTTTTTAGTTTAAAATACCTTTAACGACTGTTTATTATATTTTTAGACATTCCTGTTTTTTTGTTTTAATTAATATTCTCTTTCGCTTATAAAAAAAGTTAATACAATCTCAGTCAGTTTTATGTATTTTTGCTAACGCTCAAAATAAATTTCTGTAGCGGTTTAAATTTGCACTGTCTTTCCATCCTGCAAGATAATCCATTTTAAGAATTCTGCACTATCAAATTGATATTCAACCAGCTATTGAATTTATTTTTTTGTTGGCAACCGTTAATATTTTTACAAAATCAGATACCTTTATTGTATGTTCCTAAATTCGCTTTTCATTTTATTTATTTTTCTTGATAAATAGCATAGAATTTTTGCACAAATAAAGTATCATTAAATTCTAAATGATCTGTTGCCCATCTATATATCATTGAATCTGGAAGAATTCCAAATGTCTTAAATGTAAATGTAGATTGACCTGTTTCAGTTTTCCAAATGAATTTTAATCCGGTACAAGGTGCCTTAATAATTGTGCTACTATCAATAAAAACTATTGCTGAATCTACTAATTCACTTGTGGTAATTGGAACAAATGTAATTTCATTACCATATTTAGAATAATTAGAATTAATTGTTGATTCCAATGAATCGGAATCCAAATAATAAAAAATCGCAGTTGATTCAGAAGTAATTTCAATACTTTTCATAAAATATTCATGTCCTGGATATTTGAATAATTCATTTTCATTCAAATGGATAGTCTCACTTATTAAATTTCCTGTCGAATCATAGGTTTCAGTATTTCCATATAATTCAAATTTTAAAAAATCATAAAATTTATTGATATATGTTTCATCTTCTTTTTGACATCCAACAATAAATATTGATATAAGGATTGGCCATACTATTTTTTTCATATTATTTATTTAAATGTTATTGTAAAATATTTCTTAAATTCTCATTGTTTCAGTCCAATTTGTTTAAAATTCTCAGAATTCATTTTAATTTTAACTAACGTAAAATTATAAAATTGATTTGCAACAACTTACAAAAATTGCTTTTTCTTCAAATTACACCTCCTATTTCCTGTTTTTTCACCTTTACGTTAGCCTCATAAGTCAATGTCTCTGGAATACCCAATGGTTGCCAACGCTATGGCTAAACTTTGGCGGACTTTCCGCTCTTTGTTGCAAACTTCTGTTTTCCTTCAAATTTATCATTTTCATATCAGATAACAAAAATACTC
>JAADFW010000107.1 GCA_013152655.1 Chlorobiota bacterium | reverse complement strand
ATATCTATCACTCCATTTAATTTCAAGAGCCCAAATAGGTTTTAAAGTTTCATTCAGGCCAATCATATCAACTTCTCCATTACTCCACCTTGCATACCAAGGTGTAAACCAATCTCTATGCATCCATTGTGCAAAAATTGCTGTTTCAACCATATTTCCAATCATTTCATCTGTTGCTGTTATGGGTGAAAATAAAGCGCTGCGTAAAGATGGATTTGTTAAATATATTTTAAAAAAATTATCTCGTTTAAACCTCTTTCCACTTTGGTCTATCCTTTTAACTTGTTTAATAAGGTAAGCAGCTTCAAGATATTCTATATATTTTTTTAGTGTATTTTTGGGAACTTGAGATTGTTTGCTTAGTGTTTCCAATGAAAATTCGCCACCACTATTGTAAGCAATTGTTGTAAATAATGAGTTTAGTTCTCTTGTGTCTGAAATTCCATATAAACTTGGTAAATCACGTAATAAAACTTTGTCTACAATATCTTGTCTAATATATCGACCAGGGTTTGCTTGTATTTTATCAGAAAATATTACTTCGGGGTATCCTCCAAAGTTTATATAATCAATGAAATGTTGATTTAGTTCATCTAAATGACTTGTAGAATAAAATTCTCTAATTTTTCCATTCCATTTAATATCTATCGTTTTGATTAAATTATCAAGTCCTTTTAAGTGAATGTATTCATTGAATGTTAAAGGTGGTAATAAAAAATCTGTAAAACGACCTGCTCCACTTTCGTTACTTGCAAATTTTAAAGCTGCTGCTGCCGAACCTGAAACAATAAACTTATCTTTTCTGTAACTATCTACTAAAGATTTTAAATGCACTTCCCAATCTCTACAGTATTGTATTTCATCAAAAATTATATGCCAATCATCCTTATCTTCAACTCCTGTGGCTTCTTTAGCATAATTAAAAACCTGTTCTAATGTAATATTATTATAAATCGGGTTTTCAATTGTAATAAAAATAATCTTTTGGGGGTTTATTCCGTTTTCAATCATATCTTGAACCATATGAAATAGCATAACTGTTTTTCCAACTCTTCTTGGTCCCATTAATACTACAGCCCTACGAACGTCTCTTTCATAGACTAAAGGTTTAAATAATTCAAAATACAATCTTCTTGGCATTTCTTGATAATCAGCCTCAATATGACCATCTATCCACCAAGGATTTTCAAACCTAATCCTATTTAATACTTGTTCTTTAGAAATTTCCCTAAGCATGACATTTCTTATTTTCGATAAAAATACAAAATAAAATCAATTGATTAACCTTATTTATAATATTTATTCATAATAAGCAATTATATCTATATTTAGTTTCTTATTTTATAATTCTCTACAACAATAAAACAAAACTAAAAATCTTTAAACCTCAATCTTAAACCCTATTACTAAAATATCATCTATTTGTTTATATTTATTTCCCTTCCAATCTTCCATTGCTCTCCTTAAAATCTCTTTTTGCTCAATCATGGGTTCCTGATGAATCTGCAATAATAACTCCCTAAAATTTTTGATTAAAAATTTACGCCCTTCCGGCCCGCCAAATTGATCAATATAACCATCTGAAAAAATATAAAACCAGGTTGGTTTATCAATCTTAATTTCGTGTCTTGTAAATTTACGCTGTTGCTCAGTCTGCAAGCCGCCAATTGGTGTTTTATCTCCTTTTATAACAAAAACTTCTCCATCCTGTATATATAAAACAGGGTTTTTGGCACCTGAATATTCTACAACTTTTTCTTTCTTTTTAATAATGCAAAGTGCCATATCCATCCCATCTCTGTTTTCAGTAACATCTTGCTTTAAAGCTTTTCTAATACCTTTATGCAATTCATCCAAAATTAAATCTGACCTGCTAATTCCTTTGTCAACTATTTCATCTAATAAATTGTAACCAATCATTGACATAAAAGCTCCCGGAACACCATGGCCTGTACAGTCAACCGCAGAAATTACAAAATCCTTATCTTCGCCTTTTGTTACTTCCTTAGTTTTTTCTTTCATTTTAAGTTGGTCAAAAACATTTAATGCTTTATAAACATTCGTTTTTGTATCTATCTGACGAAACCAGTAATAGTCTCCGCTTACAATGTCCCTTGGTAAAAACAATATAAAAGATTCATTTAAATAATTATTTAAATCTTCAATTGTTGGCAACAATGCTTCCTGTATTCCTTGCGCATAATTAATACTTTTTGTAATATTCTGGGCTTGCAAAGTAATAAGGTCTAACGCGTCTTCTAACTCTGCACTTTTATTTTTTATATCGTCGCGCTGTCTAACAATTTCAACATTTTGTTCTTCCAGTTTTCTATTAGCTGCTTGTTGCAGTCTATAACTTCTAAACATTACAAATGCCAGTATTAAAACAAGAACTATTATTCCAACACCGGCAAATAACATAATTCTTGTTTTAGCCTGTGCAGCTTCCTGTTCTTTTATTTTTAGTTCCGAGTTTTCTTGTTTTGTATTTAAAAGATCAATTTGCATTTGCCTTTGCTTAGCTTCTTTAGATGCTGCCATTAATGAATCTTGTTTAGCTTTTATTTGTATATTTAAAGAATCTTGAGCCGCTTTTGATAACAATTGGTCTAACTGCCTGGCAAGTTGTTCTTTTTCAATTTCTTCTTTTGTTTTCTTAATCTCAGCTAAATTTTCAATTTCTTTTTCTTTAAATCCTTCTTTTATATTTTGCTCACTAACAAAAACTTCATAAGAAGCATGTTTAGATGAATATTCACTTGCTTTTTTAACATTGCCGGAAACTTCATAATTGGTTGCTAACATTTGATAACAATTCAATATTAATTTTGAATTATTTATATCAGTTGCAATATTTAGTGCTTCTTTTAAATATTTTATAGCCTCTTCTGGTTGCTTCATATTTGTTAAAATATATGCAACATCAATTAACCCTGAAGAAATTGCCTCAGAATTTCTCATTTCCCTTCTTATTTCAAGACTAATTTTGAAGTATTTAAGCGCATTTTCAAGTTGTTCCAAATCTGTATATATAACACCAATATTACTATATATTGATTTTAAGTAATCATAGTTTTGTATTTTTTCATTAAGTTTTGCAGAATAAAGAAATGATTGAATAGCATCATCTAAATAACCATTTTGCCAATAAATAAAAGCAATTTTATTAACCGCATTACTGGCATTTTGATATTCTTCTTGCTTTTCGTACCCAACAGCTAATTCCTGTAAAGTAGCAATTTGATTTTCTTCTTCTTGTGAAAGAGGTTTAAAATATTGACTGAATAAAATACTATTTGACATTATTAAAATGCCAATTACTAAAAATAAATATCTAAACATATGCTTATACTTCATACAATTATTGTTTAAATCCAACTCATTTAATTCCCTACATTTTAATTAGTTACAAGCTTATTTTATAAACATTAAGATAAAGAAAACCAATTATTTTATTAAATATACGTACAAATATAAAAAAAGCTAACTTTTATTTAGTCTTAATAGAAGATAAAATAAATAAGTCATAATTTTATGTAATTCATTTAAATAAAGTATATTGCAATAAGTTAATGTTTTTTTTAATAAAAAATATTAATAGTTTTGTATAAGTATTTTTTTAACCTCTTACTACAATTATTAATATTATGAAATTCAAAAATATATGCTTCATGCTAATTTTGGTTTTAGCGGGAACAAAGTTATTTAGTCAGGATTTTGAAGTTTCACCGGTTAAATTATATTTTTCTGCCGAACCCGGAGAGTCTCAAACAATCAATCTTACAGTAAAAAACCATGGTAATAAACCGGAAACTTTTATATTAAGTTTGGGCGATTTCTTAATTGATAATAAAGGTACTAAAGAAATGTTAGATGCTAATTCAACCAAAAACTCATGTGCTAACTGGTTAAGTATAAATCCTTCTTTTGTTGAAATTAATCCGAACGAATCAAAGTTAGTTGGAGTAACTATAATGGTTCCTAATGGTGATTATTCAACACGTTGGTCGCAAATATTTGTACGCCAGGTAAAAGAAAGGACATCTTTTACAGTTGATGAGGGAATATCGGCCGGAATTGGTGTCAGCCCGAGAATAGCAGTAACCGTATTTCAGTCACCGAAGTCAAATTCTAACTACAATGCCCAAATTAACCGTTTAAAAGAAATAAGTCAACCAGGTGATTCTTTAAGAAAATTTTCTGTTAATGTTGAAAATATTGGCGATAAAATTACACAGTGTAAAGTATATTTAATAGCTGCAAGCTTAGAATCAGCTGAAGAGTTTCCGGCTGACACAGTAATTTTAGATACATATCCGAATTCCAGCAGAACTATATTTCTTGAATTACCCAATTTTTTACCCAAAGGTAAATATTCGCTATCTGCTATTCTTGATTACAGCAATGCAAAAACCCTGGAGGGTACTCAAATGATGATTGAGGTTGAATAATGAATAACTTCAGAATTATTCTTTTCATTATTTTTTCTTTTTTGGCTTTAAACCTATTGAGTCAAAACAATAAGATAATTATAAATTACCCCAATAGTAATACACCACAAGAGATATTTTATGCCAAATTAATTAATTCTGATACTATTAAAGAAGGCCAATACACCTACTTTTTTGAAAATGGCAAGATATTACAAGAAGGTACTTATGAAAATAACAAAATTGAAGGCCAATGGTTAATTTATTATCCAAACGGAAGAGTAAAAAATAAATTAAATTTTGATAACGGAATAAAGAACGGGCCATTTGAAATATATCACCCAAATGGAAAAATTAACCAAAAAGGCACTTATTTGAATAATTTACCCACCGACACTCTTAAAACATTTTATATAAACGGAAAATTAAAATCTATGGCCATATTTGTTAATGGAAAACAAAATGGTATTACAAAGTCGTATGATTATGATGGTAGATTAAGTTCAAAAATTAACTATATTAATGATACAATTAATGGACTTTATGTAACATATTATAATAATG
>JAADFW010000106.1 GCA_013152655.1 Chlorobiota bacterium | reverse complement strand
TTAACAATTAAGAGAAATAGCCGAAACCGAAGCATCCTTCAGTTTTTAAATAATATATTTATATTATTAATTATTGCAATATCTTTTAGCTCTTGCGAAGAAGATTATTACGGCAGAGATGGCCGTGACGGAAATGCTTACATTTCGTTGTCATGGGCTAATGAAATACCCGAATATTTAGATGCCGGTACAGGTGATATTCCTAAAACATTTAAATGGAATCAATATTATAAAATTTATCCGGGATTTTATGTAATGTATTACGAAGGATCGGTTTGGAACGGATTTGGATGGACAAATTATGCGTACGATGTAGAATATGAGGTATTTGTTAATGAAGGTGAGTCTGGACAACCGTATGGAATTGACGGTAGAGATGGAGCTGACACTTATTTAACAATAGAATGTAGCCCGTATGGGCCATATTTATTTTCGAACGAAAAAAGTGGAAAAGTAAATAAGCGTTACGAATTAATTGAAAAGGATGAGAATAAAATACAGGTTTTGCAAAAAAGTGGAAAATATTCAATGAAAATAACTTATAAAAAGGTTGATAAAAGAACAAGTAAATAAATTTTGTAATAGTTAATAATTCCTTAAAAAAAGGCCTTGTCATATTATTTGATAAGGCTTTTGTATTTTTATAAAGTAAATATTCAATATGAAAATTATTTCACTAAATATTGGCGAACCGAAAAATGTTTTTTGGAACAAAAAAGCATATACTACTTCATTTTTTAAAAAACCTGTAAATACTAAAGTAAAAGTAACACAGGATGGAATTGTTGGAGATAAGCAGGCTAATACAAAATTTCATGGTGGTGTAAATAAAGCTGTTTATGCATATTCAGCCGATAATTATTTATACTGGAAAGAGCTACTTGGTTTAGAATCGATGGAGTGGGGTATGTTTGGCGAAAATATTACTATTAACGGTATTGATGAGCGCGATGTTTGTATTGGCGATATTTTTCAAACCGGTAGTGTGCAATTAATGGCTGTCCAGCCACGCCAGCCTTGTTCAAAATTAAGTATGCGGTTTAATAATTTAACTATGGTTAAAAAATTTTGGGATGCTGATAAACCCGGTATTTATTTTAAAGTAATAAAAAATGGTGAAATGAAAACCGGGAATACTTTTGAATTAATTGAAAAAAGCGAAACAGGCATTACAATTTTTAATATTTACAGGATTTTAAACGGAAAACAGAAAGATACTGATTTAATGAAAAGGATAATATCCATTTCATTTATTCCTGATTCATTAAAAAAGGATATATATAAAGTTATAAGCCATTGAATCCACTTTTGTGTTTTTTTTAAACTGAGAAAACTACTTTTTATATTTATTTTCCATTATAGAACATTTTTTTAATGTATTTATGATATTGAAAATATTTAAAAATTATATATTGAATTTAACATACACAATGTAAGTGCTTTAAGTCTGGAATGAGATTATGAAAATAATTTTCTGATTTGTAAATCAAAATTTTACTAATATCGCCGCATGAATTTTAAAACTTATGTGTCTATTAAGTATTAAACTTTTACATATTTATGTTGAATATTAGTTACTTATTAAATTCATTTATAATTAATTACAAATATTAATTTATGAAAAATATTTTCATTTCAGCCTTAATTTTATTGAGTTTTTCTGCATTGTCACAAAGGCCACATAACGGAATGCCCGGTAATATGCCAAAAGACGGCTATGTATTTGGAAGGGTAACAGGCGACAACAATAATCCTATTGAATATGCTAATATTGGCTTATATCGCATAAAAGATTCGTTGTTAGTTACCGGAACAATATCTGATAAGCATGGTTGGTTTAGCCTTGCTAATTTGGCGTATGGGAAGTATTATGTTAATGTTAAATTTATAGGGTTTAATAAATATCATAGTTCTGATTTTATGATTAACCCCAAACAAAAGAGTATAAATTTAAATGATATTGTATTAACCACAAAAGCCAATCAATTAGGTGAAGTAATGGTTATTGAAGATAAAAACCCGGTTGAATATAAATTAGATAAAAAAGTTGTAAATGTTAGCCAGGATTTAAATTCTATTGGCGGCACTGCTGTTGAGGTTCTTGAAAATGTTCCTTCGGTTGAAACAGATATTGATGGTAATGTTTCGCTACGTGGAAGTTCAGATTTTTTAGTCCTGATAGATGGAAAACCTTCTATTTTTGAAGGAAGTGATGCACTGCAACAAATTCCGTCAAGTACAATAGATAAAATAGAGATAATTACTAATCCTTCAGCAAAGTATGACCCCGATGGAGTGAGCGGAATTATAAATGTTATTACTAAAAAGAATGTTTTGAAAGGTTTAAACGGACTGGTTAATATTTCAGTTGGAACAAGGGATAAATACTCCGGTGATGCTACTTTAAGCTACAAAACAAAAAAAATAAATATTTTTGGTGGTGTAAATTATTCAAATCAAACTATGTATGGTACAGGCGACATGTCAAGAATTACTTATATAGCTGATACGAATTACCATTTAACATCATTGTCTGACCGTAATATGAAAAGGTTTCGTAATTCGGTAAAAACCGGAATAGATTATTATATTGACCCAAACAATACCATTAGTTTTTCGGGTACATTCGGGCAAATGGGATTTGGCAGAAATAGCCTGGCTGATTATCATGATTTTACCGAACCGGTAGTAAATGACTTGTTCTATATTTCACAGAACAACTTTGATATTAACAGGAATTATATTCGTTTAAATATTGATTATTTAAAAAAGTTTAAAGAAGATGGACATCAATTGGATTTATCAGTATATCAGTCGTTTAATAATGGCAGTAATAATGAATTATTAGAGCAGAGTATAACCTCAAATGATTGGAATACCATAGTTTCTAGTATGTTTCAACAAAAAACATTTGAAAATAATAATGGTAAAGAATTAAGGGCAAAAGCTGATTATGAAAGGCCAACTGAAAAAGGTAAGATAGAAACAGGATATCAATTCAGGTACGAAAATAACAGCCAAACTTATAATTTAGAGCAATTTGATACTACTTTGAATCAGTGGAACGGATTAAGTCAGTTTGCCAACGATTTGGATTATTCGCGATATATTCAGTCTCTATATTTTTTATATACCGGAAAATCGGGAATTTTTGAATACAAGACAGGTTTGCGTGGTGAATATACCAACCGTTTAATTAAACAAAATAAATTAAATACTGAATTTCCTGTTAAAAGATTAGATTGGTTTCCAACATTACATGTTTCTCTTGATCTTTCAGACCTGAATCAATTGCAGGTTAGTTACGGACGAAGAATAAGAAGGCCGAGGCCGTGGTATCTTGACCCGTTTGTTAATTATATTGACCAGCAAAATATCAGGGTGGGAAATCCTTCTTTGGAACCCGAAAATATTGATTCTTATGAACTAAATTTTATGCATAAGTTTGGGCGTTCATTTGTTTCTGTTGAAAGTTATTACAGACAAACTAATAATAAAATAAACAGAACACACACTTTGGGTGAAAATAATATAATGGTACATACTTTTACAAATCTTGACCGTGATTATTCGCTCGGCATGGAATTTATGGCCAACCTGCAAATTAACAAATGGTGGAGATTTAATACCACGGCAAATTATTTTAAGTATAAAGTTGAAGGCAATATTGAGGGTGTTGACCTGGTTCAATCAACAAATACCTGGAGTGTACGGTTTAATTCAACATTTAAGATTAAAAAAAGTACTAAATTACAATTAACAGGTTATTATTCAGGGCCTTCAGTTACTGTGCAAGGTAATAGAGAAGGATTTTATTTTACCAATATTGGCATAAAACAAGATTTATGGAACCGTAAAGCAAATATTACATTGCAGGTTAGAGATGTATTTGGTACTATGAAACATTCTTTTATATCTTCGGGACAAAATTTTTATTTATCAAATGAATTTAACCGCGAGCCAAGAGTTGTTACGTTACAGTTTTCATATATCATAAACAATTATAAAAAGGCAATGAAAAGAGGAGAAAATGGTGGAATGGATTTTGAAATGGGTAATGATATGTAGAATATACTTGAAACTATTGTGTTTTATTGTTTTTACTAAACAATGACTAAATTATTTCTTCAGTACATACTGATTGGGATAATATTCTTTTAGTTTTTTAGATACATTTTCAGCTATTATTTTTCGCCCTTTCTCTGCATAATGCTCTGTTGTCCAATTTCTATTAATAAATTCCTCATCATTAACGGAATTTAAATTGTCCACTACTGAAATTCCTTTATTTTCAAAATAATCAATTAATATTTTTCTGTTTTTATTCATTAAATATATTAAATTATTACCTACTAATTCTTTAGCTTTTTGCGTATTTTCTGCAAGAAGATTGAATACTAAATTCCAACCACGTTTTTTTGACAGTTTAATAATTTTATCAAAATCTTTTATTCTCGGATTATTAAGTGTATCAATAATGAATGCATACCCTTTTATATAATGACATGCTAATTGTGTTTGCTTTAAATTAAATTTACCTGTTGTATCCCTAATTCCTTTTATAGCCATTGACTTATCCCATTCAATAACATTCTTGTATGGAAAGGAATATGGAAAAGTTAAATTATCATTTTTCCATTTTTCCCTTATTTGCATGGTACGTTCTTTTTTTGTTTTAATATCGTATGCTTTAAATGAAAGTAGAAACCTGTTCAAAAGAGGCGGGTAATTTTTCAACAACACCATACTTTTTTGTAAAGGAGTTTCCAAATCGGAATAAATCCATTGAGCATTAAATGACCGTAAATTAAGCGTAACAATAATTGTTTGAACGTTAGAGCTTTTAGGGATTCTTGACAAGAGTGTAAAAAAGATACCGGCATGACTTGCAGGTTTTGTTATGTCATAAATTTTTAATGATGGAAAATAATCTGAAATCAATCCGCTTATTGGTCTTTTATCATTATCGTTGTTACGTGTAGTAATATTTGAAGATTCTCCAATATAAATAATGTCAGCATTATTTGGCACAGCACGAACTAACTCAATTACATCAGAATATGGTGTTGTTGAA
>JAADFW010000105.1:5434-6008 GCA_013152655.1 Chlorobiota bacterium | reverse complement strand
TCACCTGAACATATCCCGTTCAGAGCAATCCATAATGGAATCAGCTTTCAACAGATAATCTATCAATAAACCAGAGTGCTGTCCCATTGGCGCAAGCATGCTGCCCGAGTCTTTATTAGTGAAACTCTATTTTGAAAATCCGCGATAAGCGGAGCATTCGAAATAGTAAGTTGAACTAATCCCGCTTTTCAGCAGGATATGGTTTAATACCCCCGACCCTCTGGGTCAGTTTCTTATATTGGGTTCAGGCTTCTACCCTGAGGTTTAATACCTTTTTATTTGAGATTTAACTTTTGTTTTTTGTGATTTAAGCCCGAGTATCAAAAAATTAGTTTACTTTTAAAGGTTGTAACCGAAAGGTAACAATACTATACCGATGAAAACAATTATCAACACACGGTTTTACTCTGACAATCAAAACTTTAATGATAAAATAAGTATTCGTATAATACAAATATAGTTCAGGGGTGTGTATATACAGTAGTTGTGCCCTATTCTGGTATCTGGAAAATTGAAGGAATTTTTGCAAAGTTCACGTCTTTAATAAAGAAACCTGCGGTCGCTAAGGCCTTCG
>JAADFW010000105.1:0-5415 GCA_013152655.1 Chlorobiota bacterium | reverse complement strand
TTGAAATATTGGGTTAGATAAAATTAGCGTCAGGTATAAAACCACAAAGGAGAGTAAAAGTTTTTTTTGCCCCCCCCACGCCCACACAAGCCCCCCGCCGGATGCAGGTTTTGCAGGCGTGAACATTGCGGCTATATATTGACATTTGGCCTGAATAAATTGCAAAAATATACACACTGGTAAAGCAGAAAGGTTGCCAGGAGCCCGGAGCTCAGCAGGCGTTCTATGGAGCGGCGGAGCGGGGCGGTCGTTATCACTTAAGACGGGTTTTTTATCTGAGACGACAACAAGAAAGAACAGGGTACAACAGCACCTATGCACCATAGCCGAGTTCGTCTTGTAAAGAAAATAGTTGTAAATTTAGGCATTGGAAATTTAAAAAAATAAACCAATAAACGGCTACAGTGCATAGCTGCACACGTTGGGCGTCATTTTAAAAAAGAGAAAATGGAAACAGAGACATTAATAAAACTAATACCACCTACAATTACTTTAGTTGTAACATCACTTTTCGGATTGCTAATTGGTGTTCTTGTAGAAAAATTTAAAAATAGATTTAGAACAGTCGAATACTCTATTAGAAGTCAAAAAATTATTCCTCCATTATCTGAAAACTTAGGTGGTGAATTATCAATAAAACTTGACAATAGGGAAGTTAATACGCTTAAAGCTACAACTGTTGAAATCGAAAATAAAAATAGCATTGATTTAGAAAATATAGTTGTGCGTTTTTCTTTAGGACAGAATTCTTGGTTTCAAGGAAATGAAGCCTTTCTTTCAAAGAACTTCTCTTGGCTATTTTGGACCCTACCATATAATGATAATTTCAGCCAAATTGTTAAAGAATTCAACTCTTTTCAAGTTAATCCTGACACTGGGCTAAGAGATATACCTGATGAGTTGCAGCAAAGAATTAACCATGTTTTAGCAAATAGAGAGTATTTAATTCCAGTCTTTAACAGAAAAGATAAGGCAATTTTTAATTTTCTAATAGAAGACCCTATTGACGGAACTGAAGGAAGCATATTTCCGTCAATTGTTCATAAATCGGTTAATTTCATTAAAAAGGCTGATGATAAAAGACAAGAACAACGTGATTTATGGATTGGGATTTCCATAGGCATTGTAGTTGTTACCATCCTCATAGGGTTTGTTGTTTCCCAAAATCCTGGACAAAAAAATTTGATTATATGGTCTGCAATAATTGGATTTTCATATTCTATCCTGGGTTATCTATTATGGTTTGGATTTAAGAAAATAAAAACATTTTTCAAATAAGAAAGGAACATCATTATGGCAATATTTGGGGCAGGTTCAAATTGGAGTGGAAAAGAAATTAGACAGGAATTATTTAATAATGATAATTATTTAATTGGTTGGGATGTTGCTAATGCAGAAGATTTATATACTCTCATATCTTCAATAAAAGTTGGTGATATTATCTACTTAAAATCTAATCGCCCTGGTTCTCTTAATATTCGAATAAAAGGAATTGGAATAGTTACTCGTTCATTAATGCAATTATTATTTGAAAAAAGAACGAATTTGGAAAAGAGTAGAACTGGTTTTGAATTACCTGTCAAATGGTTGGATAAAGTCGAATTTAAAATATCAATACCAAATGATACAGGAAAGTTGACAAACATAAGGGCGGCCACACTATACGAAGAATATTTACCATTTGTGCAAAATGAGATATTGAAAAGACTTTTTGCCAAATTATAATAAAAGGTTGATAATAAAAAAACGAACGCCCAACAGCAGGGTATAGTCCATGCCGCAAATCACGGCTTACAATGAAAATGAACGATAAAATAAAAGATGTAACTTTAAAGAAAATTTAGGTGAGAAATTGCGGCACGTACCATACCCGCACACGTTGTGCGTCAGCTTGAATAACTTCACGAGTCCTAAAAAATATTTTGGCTTATCAGTTATAAACGTAAAGAAAATAATAATACAATTAAGAAATTATTTTAATAAAATAATATGGTAACAAGGATTGGGAATAAGATTGAAATTGAAATTCCTGAAAAATTTACAGAAAAACACATAGGTTCATTTGTACACAATTTTTATAACTATTTCGGAAGCTCTCCTAATTATGATTATTTTTTCGATTTTACAAAAGTAGAATGGATTTCAAACCAAAATCTATTGCTATTATCTGCAATAATAAAGTATTTATACAATTCAGAGAAAAAACTAAAAATTAAACTACTGGATTTCCAGAATCTGAATAAAAGGAAAGTAGAACAGATTTGTGAATTATGGTACATATGGGAATTTAGCAGCATCTTTGATAAGAAAAAATATGATTTTGAAAATTATATTGAAACATTTGGTAATAATACTTTACAAGATCTATGTGAAAAATTCGAAATCAACTTCACAAAATATACAAGTAAACAGTATTATTCGTTGTATGAGGATCAATATAGTGTTGTCCCTTTTGTTTCATTAAACTATATAAAAAATGCTGTTTATGAGAATACAATGAATGCTCAATTGAAACCAGTTTATGCATTGAATGAGGTTATTAATAATCAATTGAACGATAGTGAATGTTCTCATCCTTTTATTTCTAAAACAATCAGTGCCATCATAACAAAAGAATTATATGATAACTTTCTTGATCATTTTGAAAAAGAAAAGTCATCATTTAAGTGTAGTCAAGACTGGGCTTTCATGAGTATTTCCTTAAAAAGAAAGCACCGCTTTGACAATCAGAAAAGATTTAAACAAAACTTTGAAGAAGAAGAATTAAAAGATGCGGAATCATTTTTCTATGATTCACAACAAAAAAGATATAAAAATGAGAATATAATACAATTTTCATTTATCGATTTTGGAGCTGGAATTGTCGAAACATTAAAAGATCAATTTAAGAAGGAAAATCAAATTACCCAATCTGGCTTATTTGCACAAATAGATGACAATGAAGTATTAGAATATGCATTTAAGCACAACTCTTCTCGAAATCCTATTTTAGATAAGTACGAAAAAATTAACAAATATATTCCAAGAGGCTTATATGATTTATTAGTTATTGTTAAACGTTATAAAGGTTTATTAACTGTCAGAAGTAATTATGGTAAAATACTTTATAATTTCTCTGAGGCAAAAAATATCAATAATTCTTTATCTTTCTTTGACAAGAAAGAAAGAGAATATTTTCCGGGCACTTATATATCAATTTACATTCCAGCATGGAAGAAAAATAATGAATTTGATAAATCTGTAATACAACCAGAATATAGGTCTTTAAGTGTAGAAAACATACCAAAAAAATCGCAAAATATAAATTTGTTTTCAATCTCAGCTGAACTAAGTACTGATCCAGATATACGTTATAAAAGCCTATTAGATCAATTGTCTCAAAAATTAAAATATATTGAAGATGTTAATCGCTTAACATATATAAATTTTTTCGGTGTTTCAGATAGAAGTATTATTGAAAAGACTATTTTCTTTCTTGTTGGAACATACGAAGTTAATCAGCACAACTGCATTGTAATAGTTTATCCCCCCACAAAAAATATTATAGCTGATATAAACAATGAGATTCTGGAATTAGACGATGATGAAATCATTCAGGATTTTAGAATAAATCCAATCCCTCTAATTTATTTGGATATAGAAAATCATGAAATAAGTTTGAATTGGATTGGCATTTTTAATGAAAAAGATAAGCAGAAATTAAATGACCTACTTTTCGAAATTCACTCTTTAATATTATCTGACTTAGATGACGGTTACAAGGCAGTAGGAAATACCAATTTAATTGACAAATACGGTAATTTTAACTCAAGGATACCAATTGCCAAAACACTACTTAATTATTACGAGAGATTTGAATTTGTAATCTTTGAAGAAGCATTGAATGAATATAATTGTGAGAAGAAAGATGGAATTTATCTATGTAATGGCAATTATTATCAAGAATGTTTTTTACAGTTAACAAACGTCCTTAACAGTAGAAAATATGGTAACATATTCTCAATATTTTTATTTGAAAAAATTAAACTGCATATTAAAGAATACAATAAAGAAATTAAAGATATCTATAAAGGCGTAAAATATATTGCAATAACTGCAAGTAGTCATAAAATACTTAAAGCCTTTATAAATAATAATAACAACGAAGAAATTGCCCCAATAACAAAAGAAAATTGTGTTTTTCTTGAAAGTTATTTGGATTTCGAAAATGAACTTAAAGACAAGCTTGAACAAGAGAAGAACTACATTCTTATTTGCGATGTGATTGCTACTGGCAATTTGACCCAAAAGCTTGATTTAATTATTTCTGAAAATAAATCAAAACTTGCTATGGTTGCTGCAGTTGTAAATACCTTAGATGATAAGTTTAAAGGTTACAATGATTTTAAGTCAAATTTCATAGATTCAAATAGGTTAATATTCTTATACAACAAGCCTATACCAAAATTCCAGAAAGAAGAGCTTTCCTCTGAGCAAAAAAATAAACCACTTATTCGCATCAATCCTTTTACAAATATTCCAATCACTTTATCAAATGAGGTTACTTTTAAAGAATCTATTTTATTAACAAACGAGGAGTTTTTAGAATGTGTGGATATCGAAGATTTAGAGATAAGATTTAAACTTTTTAATAACCTAATACATCCATATTTTTTTAAAACTGCCGAGATATTAAAAAAAGAGAATGAAAAAATAAAAAGTCGTAATTATACAAATTCATTGATTTTTAAGATATTCAGCAGGCTTAAAGAAAAAGAGGAATATAAAGATTCCAATTATATCTTTTATCCGAAACACTCTGATATTGAATCTTTAGAAGTTGAAAAGTTACAAATTGAAACAAAGGTATTTGGGAAAGGTGGAGTAAAATATTTTGAAATGGAAAGATATAATCCAGGAAGCGGATGGAAATTTCCTCATACAGTAGATTATTTTAGATATGAAATAGAAAATCAAGTAGTATTAATATTAGATGATGGTAGTTGTTCCGGTGATTCTTTATACCAAATGGCAAATGAATTATCATATTACTTGCCTAAAACAATAAATATAATATCGATAATAGGAAGGGTTGAGGATCATAAAAGAGAATTTTTCTCTAAAATAGGTATATTAAAATCCAAGATTGATGAAGAGCAAACGGGAAAGTATAAAATTAGAAACATACATTTACATGTATACTTTGGTTCATATTGGCATATTCCAACGTTCTATTTGGAAATGAATCCATACAAAGAAGAATACAATTGGCTAGAAAAGGTAATAGAGTTACAAAATACGCCTAAGCAAATTAGAACGTTTGCTAAAAACATCAAGGATGAATTATCACCAAAATCGGACGAGGAATTAAGACACAATATTTCCCAAAAAGAAAATATTGATTATAAATTCTTCCCTAAAACTAAAAATCAATTA
>JAADFW010000104.1 GCA_013152655.1 Chlorobiota bacterium | reverse complement strand
AGAAGTTAATGACATACCAACCGGGCTGAACTGGCAATTCTGAATGGTTACATTATCAAATACAGGTGCAGAATTTCCTTCAATTCTTAAACCGTATTCCTTTCCCTGATTAATTAATGTATTTGAAATTGTTGGACTTGCATTATTAAATTCTAAAGAAGAAAAATGAGAATATCTATAGTTATCACCGCCATAACTAATTTCGCAATTATCAATAGAACAATAGGCATCATCACTGGTTTCAAAAAACCGAATTCTGTCCCAATTTCCTGCTGCTGGGGCAGTGGCATTTCCATCACCATTGGTGTCGTTAGGGTTTCCTACATTATCGTTATAAGTTGATGTGAATACAACTTTTTCACTCGCTGTTCCCGCAACTTTAAATCCGCCATATACATAAATACTTTGGTTAAGAAGTTTTATTACCACACCGGGCTCAACATCAACATAAGTACCTTCAAGTATGGATAATGTACTTAATAGAATGTATGTAATATTAGTGTATCCGGCAACCGTTCTTTTTCTTATGGTACCATTTTGTGAAACATTACCTCCAATCAGGCCAAGTGCATTCCAGCCAACATTTAAAAAGGTATTTCCTGTAAAAACCGGGTTTGCCGAACCTGAAACAGCAAAAGGGGTATAAGTAATGTTTACCATACTGTTGTTTGATATCGTTGGATTTGAAGCTTCATAACATTTTATACCATAATTTACATCTTTGATCTCACAATTAGTGATTGATGGACTAACATTTGCAGTTACAATAGCCGAACCACCCATAGACGTACTGTAATAATATTCGCTATTTGCAGAGGCATATTTTATTATACAATGATCAATAGATGATGTATCACTGCTTGTAGGTGAAAAAACTATTCCGCTAAAATTTCCGATAGCTGGTGTGGTACTTGTTCCGTCTTTATTTGTGTCGTTCGGATTGCCATGATTATCATCTTTTACAGAGGTAAAGACGATTTTATTGTCAGCAGTACCTTCGGCAATAAGTGTTCCTTCAATTAGAATATTATATTGGTAATTATCTGCTTTTATAACAACACCCGGCATTATGGTTAGTGTTTTATCAACAGGGACAATTATTTTTCCCAGCATGAAATAAGTAATGTTGTCGATGCCGGTAAATGATCGTTGCGAGACTGTTGCATCGGCTGTTAACGTTCCTCCAATCAAACCAATTGCATCGTATTGATTATCAGAAAATGATAATACATTATTGGTCATGGTAGGATTTGCTTCAAAAGACATGGCAAGTGGCGTCATTTGGCTTGAACCTATGGTGTTATTACTTAATGCCGGATTTGATGCATATTGCATGTAAATTCCGTAGTAATTGCTTGTCAGCTCACAAGAATCAATAACGGGACTGGCATTGTACATTGTTATTCCACCTTTAGAAGATGCTCCTCCATATCTTAATTTTACTCTGCGTAAAATACTTGCTGAAGCTGTACTGTCATTATTAAAAATCAGCCCATACCAATTACTTTGTGTCGGTGCTGTGGCTGAACCGTCGTTATTAGAATCTCCCCCCCAATTGTCGTCATTTTTTGAAGTAAAATAGATGAATTCTCCAACATTGGCAATGGCTGTTAATGTTCCATTCATTGTAATATAGGAGCTAGATTTTAAAATGTTGTTGGAGCCTACAGTCAGGCTTCCGTTTACATTAACAACGTAATGCGCATTAAAATAATATGGAATTTCAAGAACAGGTAGTACCCAGTCGTTACTATTTGAATAATGAGAAATGAAGGCTACATTATACGTGTTTCCGGAAAAGCTATTTGTCCCTGCTGTTGTCATATGTGCCGGGCCTCTATAATATATGGGATAATCGGTGTTTGAAATAGAAATGTTACTGATGTCTATTGAATCGTTAGTTGTAATATTTAATCCCCTAATTGTTCCTGAAATAGAAGAATTGCTTATTGATAGCTTTGATGGCCCATAATTACTGGCAAAACCATTATAAAAATCACTTATATTAACATTGTCAAGAGTAGCACGACCATCATAGTTAATATATACACCCGAAGAACTTTGATCAGTAACCCAGCTGGAAGCAGTACTTATATCACCATTTGACATATTCAGATGACCACTTTTATTATAAACCTGTACACCGTAATTGTAAAAGTTTAAAAGGTCTGTTCCGTTAAGGTTGGCAGTTCCTTTGTAAATATATAATTTGTTAGCATATAATACCTGGCAATTTGTAAGTGTTACAATTGCTGAGTCAGTACCGTTACCAACTTGTATATAATCCCAATCACCGGGTGCAGGCGAAGCTTCGGCTGAGGTAAATATTGCCCCTGTAGCATTCATTGTACCATTTACATAAATTTTTTGAGCGGCACTTACCTTTATAGTTACACCGCTTTCAATTGTAAGAGTAAATCCCTGCTCTACAGTCAGATTTGTTGTAACTGTATAAGGGCTACCTGCAATATTGTATGTAGTGTTGGTTGTTATGCTTCCAGAAACATCTGTCTGTGCATAATTGAACAAAGCACTCAATAAAATGCTTAAAAGTAAAAATGTCTTTTTCATAATAGTTTGATTTTAGTTTATAAAATGATAATAGTTTATTTGGCTTTTCATTGTTTTAATCTTCCCACACCTGTAACATTCTGTTTAACCTAACCCTACAGGTGCAAAAAGACATTTAACAACTATTACCTTAACCTTATTTTTAATGAACAAATCAGGCATGCGCATATTAAGATGTTTTTATCCGTTATTAATATGTGTCAAATCTAACATGTATATTTATACTTGTCAATACTCACTAGTGGGTATTTTTCAGGTTATTTTGTTAAATAATTGTGAAAAAATGGTTATCGACATGCTAATAATTAACTCTTGCATGGCTAATAAAAAAACGAGAATGAGTGTGATCTCTGTAACAGAATGAAACTTGTGTAAGGGTGTCGGTAAATATTTATAACGTTTCCAAGGTTTAGACCGAAATAATCATTAGATACACAAGCCAGGTTATTTGGAATAAGGAACAAGGGTGGACGCTTGAACTGGCATGAGTTCAATTTAGCACAAATAAAAATACTTATACATGTGTTCGAATTTAATAACATTCAAAGCTAAACGTATATGTTAAAAAGTTGACAACCAAACTTTCATATCGTAACTTATGTAATTATTTTAATACAAACATTTTATCATGAGAAATTTACTTCTTTTTCTATGCTTTTTATTTTTCACTTTTTGTAGCGATGATACTAACAAAAATAATATAACCGAACCCGAAATAGAATGGATTGCAGGTGGAACAACCACAACCTTCAGCTATTCAAGTGGAGTAGTTTCGGGCTTTACATTTCACAGGCAGTTTAATGCTCTTGCTTCTGGTGATGTTAATATTGATGTACAGGTAAAAGGTGACAATGAAACAAAAGTTTCGGGTAATTATAGTATTGAAACCGGCAAAAAATATAACGTTTCCATCAGTGCTAGTAAATCCGGGAGTCAATTAAGTAATCCAGGCTCAACTTGCCTAACCATTGAATTTAGTTCACCGAATTCTGTAAGCAAACAAGACATTAATGTTAGTAGTTATTTAGTTCCCAGTTATAATGAATATGTGGGAGATCAATATTACTGCCCTAAATCACTTATTTTAGGGGAAGTAGTTATATCGGAATAAATATTTTATATCAATAGAATATTCTCACAACTATTATGCAGCTGATAATTCACCTTACCAAATCCATTACATTCACAAAAGCAAATCGAATTGCATGAACTATATGGCTTAACTAAATAATGCCTTCTCTAATACAATTTGCTATTAAATGAGCAGAATTATTGGCATTCGATTTCTGTAGGATGTTTTTACGGTGTGTTTTTACTGTATTTACAGAAATAAAAAGTTTCTCAGCTATTTCAAGATTTGACTTTCCTTCGGATATCAAATGTATAATGTTTAATTCCTGGGAAGTATAAATATTAGTATTTTTAAGCCGGTTAAAAATCGGATTAATTGGATCAATGGAATAATACGATGGCTTCCCTTCACCAATAAATGAAACTTTATGATCTACCGGCGTTTTCAAATAACTAATATCAGTGTGTACACCAAGTACATGTTGTATTTTTCCGTTTTCAGTAACCTGTAAGGCTTTTGCCTGATGCAATAATTTAATATAATGTCCCTGGCTATGCTTTACACGATTTACATATACAACTTTATAATAAGGAATATCTTTAGGAGAAATGTAATTAAATAAAAATTGTGATGCTAAAGCTTCTTTTTCATTAAATACCTTTAAATCGTCAGGGTGATGAATACTAAGAAATTTTTCAATATTGAATTTTTCCGGGTCAATTCCCAGTACATTTTTTATGGTAGGATGAACATATTCCATTTGCAAAGTTGCAAAATTGAAAATATAATAATAATAGGATCCGGCAGAAAAAAAAGTGGCAACTTGTTCAATAATTTTTCTAAACTCAAGAGGTGCTACTTTAAGTTTTATATGATTATGAGTTCGCCAAACCTCATAAACTTTTTCAATATCGTTGTTTTTACCCAAAGTATGACAGTTGTTAAATTCTCTATCAAACATACTTACAATAACGAGAATAAAATTAGTGAAAAATATGATAGTATTTACAATCTATTTGCGATAATTTAGTTTGTAACAGGTATGGTAATTACAATACTTGTTCCTTTACCCGGCACTGAAGAAATCTCAATTTCTCCGTTTACAGCAAATGCTCTTGATTGCATACTGTTAAGCCCTTTGCTGCCTGTTAAATTTATAGCTGCCTTATCAAAACCCTGTCCGTCATCATCAATAGTAATTACCATATTATCAGGATAGCCGAAAAACTGTATTTCAACTAAACGGGCACCGGCATGTTTCTGAATATTAAGCATTGCTTCTTGTATTATTCTGTAAAGCTGCAATGAGATGTCGTCTTTAATATCTGCAAAACCATAAAAATCAACTGTAACTTTTATATTATTAGCTTTTTCAAAGTCATGTAAAAACTGGTTTATGGTTTGCTTAAATCCAACAACCGGCAAGGCCTGTGGTATAAGTTTGTGCGATAGTTGCCTGACATGATTATACAATTTTTCAAAATCTTTATTCACCTCTTCAATGCTAAACGACTGGCTATTTATCTTATTTTTTAAGACAGATAAAACGCTTCCTACATTATCATGCAATTCACCGGAAATATAGCTTCGTTCTTTTTCGCCACCATTTATAAATGCTCTTATTAACTCTTTTTTCTGGCTTTCTATTTTTCTGGATAAAATTACATGGCTGTCATTCAATGCTTTTAATCTGTAAATAAGTGAAATAGACAAAACAATTGCTTCAAGCAATGAACCTAAAAGTATTGGAGAAACGGGAAAAACAGATTCCGGTAAGATGCCATATTCTACAAAAATAACAGATATTGACCCAAGTATTACAAAACCAATAGACAATGCATATGAAATAACATTAAATTTTTGATACTTGTAAGAAATAATAAATATGTAAACCAACAGTAAAAACAAGATGAGTAATACTGCGTACATAATATTTAACAAGACAATTGTATAAATAGTAAATAAACCGGTAAGAAAAATCCAGAGAAACAAAAGTACTCCCAACAAAAGCGCCAGGAAAATAAAAGTTTTATAAACCCATAAACTATAGGTTTTTATTTGCAAATAACGACTACTAAAATCAATGCTAATAATGGTAAGCAATACAATTAAAAAAACACGCGAATAATTATTTAATACATCAGATTGAGGATAAATATATTGAAAAGCATATCCCAGGCCGGTAAATAAATACAAGGCCATAATAGTTACGTACATTCCATAAGATATAAACAATTTATTTTTTAGAGAAAACCCTGTAAACAAGCTTACAAGCATAATAAATAACAATATGCCGAAGAAAATACCATAAAAAAGGTTTTGCTTATCTTCTTGTTGGTAAAAATCTTTTGAAAGCCACAATTTTAGCGGAAAACTTACTGCTGCATTTCGCTTGTCAATTACCATGTAATATTTTACTGTTTTACCGGGTTTCAAGTAAATAGGGAATACAAACCTTCTGTTTATTACAGAGCGTTCATTAAATTTTAAACGATCGCCACCATACCCAATAAGCAAAAAAGAATCCTTACCTGCTTTTTGATATAATTTTGTATCATCAACATGCGGATTATCAAGTTCCAGAACTAAATTAACAGATTTACCGGTACTGTTAATCATGTTAAATACTAACCAATAAAAATCTTTTGAGAATCCGGGAGATATTTTATCCGTACTTTCAGAAAGTTGATTGTTTTTAATTTGTTCCTCTAATTCATTTACAGTAAAATTTTCCGGTGTATGATAAACCTGTAAATAAGGATTAACTTTTAAATAAGTTTCAATTTTATTAACCCTTATAGTATTTGTCTCCGCAAAAGCATGGTGGCAGATACTGAATAAAATAATAAAAAATACGAGCCTAAATAATATTTGTTTTATATGCATAACCTACCAGTTCAGATATTTTAAAAAGCTGGAGTTTCTTTTTCATATTTTTACGATGTGTATTAACAGTAGTGGGGCTTATATAAAGTTTTTCAGCAATAGTTTTTGTTGAATTGCCAGTTGCTATCATGGTTAAAATTTCAAGTTCTCTCCTAGTTAGCTTTTGGGATGATTCAAAATCATCAGTGTACTTTTCATCTTCAATTTTTGCTTTTATATTATTTGAAAGGGCTTTTGTAAGGTAGAAATCATTTTTTGTAACGTTTAATACTGTTTCAACTAATTCTTCAACACTACTCTCTTTTAGCATATAAGCATTAGCTCCTAATGCTTTGGCTTTTTTTATCAGCAATTCATCCTTGTACATGGTAACAACAATGGTTATTAATTTAATTTTTGATAAACAAAGTTCCTCCATAATTTTAAAGCCTGTTGTATCTTTCATATTTAAATCAAGAATTAGAACGTCCGGTTTGTATAAGTCAACTTTTTCAACAACCTCTTTTCCGCTCTTGACAATTGAAACCACTTTTAATTTCTCAACTGCTTCAAATACTTCTTTTAACCCAATAGCAAATAAATTATGATCGTCTGCAATAAGTATTTTTTTCATCTAATAAGCACTTTGTTATCTTGTTCATAACCATAGGAGATATAGTATTTCCAAAAATATAAAAAATTGACTACAAAAGCGAGTATAAACCGTGTTGTTTAGTCAAGACAAAAAATAAAAAAACATTTTTTTTCAAAACTATTTCTATACCCTGTTTTGTGCAATTCAAAATTTATGATTATTGAACTTTTTCCTTTTTTATTTTATCTGATAGTTATGACAATTAGTATAAAACTTCATTAATATTATAATAAGATTTTGTATATTTGCGCTCTATTTAGAATTAATCTAAATAAAAAGCTTAAAGTACTATATTTATTGCAAGAAAACATAAAAAAGAGCTGTAATTTATGGCAAAAAAAGAAGATAAAATCATTAATGAACTGAAAGACAAAGAATATGAATTTGGTTTTGTTAGTGATATTGACACAGAAATAATTCCTAAAGGATTAAACGAAGATGTTATTCGCTTAATTTCAAAAAAAAAGGAAGAGCCGGAATTTATGTTAGAATACCGGCTAAAAGCATTCAGACATTGGCAAAAAATGGAAGAACCCGATTGGGCACACCTGAATTATAAAAAACCGGAATTTCAAGAAATTAGTTATTATGCAGCACCTAAACAAAAGCCAAAATTAAACAACCTTGACGAGGTTGACCCTGAATTATTGAAAACATTCGACAAGCTTGGAATTCCGCTTGAAGAACAAAAAATATTATCAGGTGTTGCTGTTGATGCTGTAATTGATAGTGTTTCGGTACATACTTCATTTAAAGAAACTTTAAATGAACGGGGTATCATATTTTCCTCTTTTAGTGAAGCAGTAAAAAATCACCCCGAGTTGATAAAAAAATACCTGAGCTCTGTTGTGCCTTATAACGATAATTATTATGCGGCACTAAACTCTGCTGTATTTAGCGACGGTTCGTTTGTTTATATTCCTAAAGGAGTAAAATGTCCGGTTGAATTATCAACTTATTTTAGAATAAATGCTGCCAATACCGGCCAGTTTGAACGCACACTAATAATTGCTGACGAAGGCAGTTATGTAAGTTATCTGGAAGGCTGTACGGCTCCGCAACGCGATGAGAATCAGCTACATGCTGCTGTTGTTGAGATTATTACACATGAAAATGCTGAAGTAAAATATTCTACCGTTCAGAACTGGTATCCGGGAGATGCAGAAGGAAAAGGAGGAATATATAATTTTGTCACCAAGCGGGGAATTTGTAAAGGAAATAACTCAAAAATTTCATGGACACAAGTAGAAACAGGTTCTGCCGTTACGTGGAAATACCCAAGTACAATTCTTAAGGGAGATAATTCAATTGCTGAATTTTATTCAGTAGCAGTTACCAACAATCATCAACAGGCCGATACCGGAACAAAAATGATTCATCTTGGGAAAAATACCAAGAGCACAATAATCTCTAAAGGTATTTCTATCGGGCAAAGTCAGAACAGTTATCGTGGTTTGGTCCGGGTTTCGAAAAATGCGGTTAATTCCAGAAATTTTTCACAATGCGATTCGCTTCTAATTGGTGATAAATGCGGAGCTCATACTTTTCCGTATATTGATGTGAATAATACCTCATCTATTGTGGAACATGAAGCAACCACTTCAAAAATTGCCGAAGACCAAATTTTTTATTGTAATCAGCGGGGTTTGTCAACCGAAGATTCAGTAAGCCTTATTGTAAATGGATTTGCCAAAGAAGTGCTAAATAAATTACCCATGGAATTTGCAGTTGAAGCACAAAAATTACTGGCTATAACATTAGAAGGGAGTGTTGGGTAAAGAAGCAAAATGAATAATAAAAAAGATAAAAATTAAAAAGTTTAGAGTACAATAAGAAATTAAAGATTCGAAATAATAAAAAAACAGAGTGCCATTTACTCAAAAACCTGGTACTTTATTAATAGATTAAAGATGTTAAAAATAAAAAACTTAAAAGCAAACATTGAAGGGAAGGAAATTTTAAGGGGAATAAACCTTGAAATAAAACCCGGTGAGGTACATGCTATCATGGGGCCAAACGGCTCGGGGAAAAGTACATTGGCGTCAGTATTAGCAGGACGTGATATTTTTGAAGTTACAGAAGGAACAGTTGAATTTAACGGTAAAAATATTTTAGATATGAGCCCGGAGGACCGTTCGTGTGAAGGTATATTTTTGGCTTTTCAATATCCGGTTGAAATTCCGGGAGTGAGCATTACCAATTTTATAAAAGCAGCCGTTAATTCGCATCGTAAATATCGTGGGCTTGACCCCATGCCTCCTGCTGAATTCTTGAAATTAATGAAAGAAAAAAAGGCACTGGTTGAAATTGAATCGAAATTAACCAACCGCTCTGTAAATACAGGTTTTTCAGGTGGCGAGAAGAAAAAAAATGAAATTTTTCAAATGGCTATGCTTGAACCTAAATTAGCTATTTTAGACGAGACTGATTCAGGACTTGATATTGATGCTTTGCGTATTGTTGCAAACGGAGTAAATGCACTTAAGACAAAAGATAATGCATCGTTGGTAATTACGCATTATCAACGGCTGTTAGACTATATTGTGCCCGATTTTGTGCACGTACTCTATAATGGAAGAATTGTGCGTTCAGGCGGAAAAGGCCTTGCTCTTGAATTAGAAGAGAAAGGTTACGATTGGATTAAAGAATAACTAAACATTTGATTTATAGACATACATTAACTGGCTTATAGTTATTAATAGAAAATTTAGAGAAATTAATGCAAAACAAAGAAGAAATAAAAAAATTAAATATACTGTCGGCTTTTAATAATGATTTTCCTTTTTTAGCAGGGAGCAGATTAAAATCGCAAGCGTTTGATTTTTATAAAAACAACCAGTTCCCTAATCTTAAAGACGAAGGATGGCGTCAAACAAATTTATCTTCTATTTTCAATACAGATTATAAAGAACAAAAAGCTTCAGGAATCAGCCTGAAAAACGAATTCTATAATATTGAAAACTTACAAGCAAACACCTTGGTTTTTATTAACGGATTTTATGCTGAAGAGTATTCAATTATTATTTCAAAAAACTTAATAGTTGGAAGTATTCAAAATTTAACGAAAAAACAAAAAGAGTTATTCAACCGGTATTTTGAAAGTACCGGAGTTTTATCAGAAAATAATTTTACTGCTTTAAATACTGCATTTGCTCACGATGGAGCATTTATTTATGTAGATAAAAATCAGCAAATTACTGAACCTGTTCATATTGTAAATATTAATTCATCCGGTGAATCAATATTAGCACAAACAAGAAATTTAGTAGTTGTTGAAAGGAATTCAAGTGTACAGATAATAGAATCGTACTTATCCGAAAATATTAAAAATACATTCACGAATGTGGTAACAGAAATTATTGCTGGTGAAAACGCACAAATAAACTGGATAAGAATTCAAAAAGAAGCAGAAAATGCAAAACAGATGAATCATTTAAAAGTGATTCAAAATGCAAACAGTAATTTTAGTTGTAATACAATTACTTTATCAGGAACTCTGGTTCGAAATAATATTCATGTTAACATGAATGGAGAAGGAAGTTTTTGTAATTTATACGGACTTTACTTAACCGGAAATAAACAATTAGTTGATAATTATACTTTCGTAAATCATGCTGTACCTCATTGTGAAAGCCGGCAGGTTTATAAAGGTATTATAGACGATGAAGCATCAGCGGTGTTTTTTGGCAAAGTACTGGTTGCAAAAGATGCTCAAAAAACCAATGCAAACCAGAGTAATAAAAACATTTTGCTTTCAGAAAATGCACGTATAAACAGTAAACCGCAATTAGAAATATATGCCGATGATGTAACGTGTTCGCATGGTTCTACAACCGGGCAATTAGACAAAGAAGCGTTATTTTATTTACAGTCGCGTGGTATTTCGAAAGAAAAAGCACGCGGAATGTTATTGTATGGTTTTGTTTCAGAAATATTAAATAAAATTGAAAATGAAAATGTAAGAAATGAAGTTGATAAATGGGTAAAACATATTCTTGGTGAATAAAAAAATCATAAATTATATGGTAATATTTTACACCTTTTTAAACTTGTTAACTTTGTATTTTGCAATTATTAGCTATTGACTATGAGCTACGATATAAATAAAATCAGACAGGAATTTCCTATTTTGAACCGGAAAGTTTATGGAAAACCGTTAGTTTATTTTGATAATGGGGCAACTACGCAAAAGCCAAATTCAGTAATAAGTAGTATAAATAAAGTTTATAAAGACATTAACAGTAATATTCACCGAGGTGTTCACTTTTTAAGTGCACAATCGACAGATGCATATGAAAATGCCCGGCGAGTAGTTAAAGAATTTATCAATGCCGAACATATTCATGAAATAGTTTTTACTTCAGGAACAACAGCTTCAATTAATTTAGTAGCTTTTTCTTTTGGTGAAAAATATATTTCGGAAGGCGATGAAATAATTGTTTCTTCAATGGAGCATCATTCTAATATTGTACCATGGCAAATGCTTTGCGAGCGCAAAAATGCCAAATTAAAGGTAATTCCGTTTAACGAAAAAGGCGATTTACTTATTGAAGAATTTAAAATTTTACTATCGGAAAAAACTAAATTAGTTGCCATAAACCATGTTTCAAATACATTAGGCACTATTAATCCGGTTAAGGAAATTATTAATCTTGCACACAAAAAAAACATTCCTGTATTAATTGACGGAGCACAAGCTGTTCAGCACATTACGGTTAATATTCAGGAATTAGATGCCGATTTTTATGCCTTTTCAGGCCATAAAATTTACGGCCCTACAGGTATAGGTGTTTTATACGGGAAAGAAAAATATTTAAATACCATGCCTCCTTATATGGGTGGTGGAGATATGATTAAAACAGTAAGTTTTGAAAAAACCACTTACAACGACTTGCCTTTTAAATTTGAAGCCGGAACAGCTAATTATACCGGTGCAATTGGATTGGCCGAAGCCTTGAATTTTGTTTCATCTATTGGAATTAGTAATATTCGGGCACACGAAAAAGCTCTTTTAGATTACGGAACAATGAAATTAAGTGAAATTGAATCGCTAATAATTTATGGCAATTCAAACAATAAAACAGGAGCTATTTCATTTTTGTTAGATAATATTCATCATTCTGATGTAGGAATGATTTTGGACAAAATGGGTGTTGCCGTTCGAACAGGTAATCATTGCACCCAACCTGTAATGGATAAGTTTAATATTACCGGAACCGTACGAGCTTCGTTTGCTATGTATAATACCAAACAAGAAATTGATATATTATTTGAAAGTTTAAACAAGATATTAGAAATGTTTAGTTAGAAATTTTTCTTATAAGAAACCGAATTAACATTTAAAAAAATGGATATAAATACACTACAAGACCAAATAATTGAAGAGTTCGAAATCTATGACGATTGGATGGATAAGTATAATTACTTAATTGAACTCAGCAATAATTTGTCAATTATAAGTGAGGAAAACAAATTGCAATCTAATTTAATTGAAGGATGCCAGTCAAGAGTATGGTTAAATGCTACATTAAACGATGAAGGAAAAGTAATATTTAAAGCCGACAGCGATGCCATGATTACAAAAGGAATTGTTTCATTGCTTATACGTGTGTTAACAAACCATACACCCAAAGAAATTATAGATGCTGATTTGTATTTTATTGATAAAATAGGACTAAAAGAGCATTTATCGCCAACTCGTTCAAACGGATTGTTGGCAATGTTAAAACAAATGAAACTTTATGCAATTGCATTTAATGCAAAGTTAAATAATTAACAGTGAGCTGTGAATAGTAAGTTGTTGTGAGGATGGGTTTTAGACATAAACCACAAGCCACAAATAAAAATAAAATAATGGAAGTAAAAACTATGTCGGAGAAAAAAGATTTTTTACAAATAGAAAGCGAAATACTAAGGGTGGTTAAAAGCATTTACGACCCTGAAATACCGGTTAATATATACGATTTAGGCTTAATTTATAAAGTGGACGTAGATGGTGAGAATAAAGTAAAAATAGAAATGACTTTAACTTCGCCAAATTGCCCCGTAGCCGAATCATTGCCTACTGAAGTAAAAGAAAGAGTTTCTCTAATTAAAGGAGTTAAATCAGTTGATGTAATGCTGGTTTTTGATCCCCCGTGGGACAAAGATATGATGTCGGAAGAAGCTCAATTGGAATTAGGGTTTCTGTAATTATTCAGATGTTGTCTTACAAAAATATGAGCTGTCTATGAATACCTCGCTTAAAACTGTAATAATTCCTTATATCGAATTCAGGTTATTAGTAGTTTAAGAAAAATTAACTTTTAAACTATCAGTTGAAATAATAACTTTGTAAGTTAAAATGTATTCCGTATGAGAAATAAAAAAAATAAAAGCACTGCACTGTTCCTGCTAAGTATTCTGCTTTTATTTGCATTGTTTCATACCTACTATCATAGTTTTGTTCATCATAATCATTCTGCACAATTTGCCAATTACGAAGAAATAAGCAATTACCAGGATTGCCTTCTTGCTAAATTTGTGATGAATAACCTACCTGATGATGTGATTTTAAATTCAGGATTTAAGCACTTTGAATATACGGTTCAATTACACCTTTATTTTTTACCACAAAAAGAAGAATCAACTAATTTTTCTATTAGTACCAGGGCTCCTCCTGCTATTTAACTTAAGTCTTAAAATTATTACAGCGATATAAATAAACTCCCGAAAATAAAACGGTTAGTTCATTTAAACTGTTTGTAGTATGTTGTTTTAAGGCACAACTTATTAAACTTTTTCATTTACCATATTTTAAACATTGTAATTATGTTAAAAAGATATATGCTATTAGTGGCTACATTAGTTAGTTTACAAAGTTTAGCACAAAATTCAATTTACGGTACAATAACCGGCCAAAATACCGGAGAATCATTAATTGGTGTAAATATTTATATTTCTGAACTAAATTCAGGAGTTATTAGTAACCAGTCCGGTTACTACGAATTTAACAATATTCCAAACGGAAAATTCAAAATCCAATTTTCATATATTGGCTATACTACAGAAATTAAAGAAATTGTCTTTAATCACACTAAAAAGGAGCTTAACATTTGCTTAAAACCTTCTGTTATACAAGCTTCAGAAATTGTTGTTTCAGGCGGGTACTATTCGTCGCAGCACGAAAATGCAGTGCAAATTGAAATATTAAACCCTGTTGAAATAACTTCTGTAGGCTCACCCTCGTTTACTGAGTCGCTGGCATCGGTTCCCGGAGTTGATATTATTGAAAAAGGTGCAGGAATTGGCAAACCGGTAATTCGCGGGTTATCAATGAATGAAGTTTTAGTTTTAAACAACGGGGTACGGTCGGAAAACCAGCAATGGTCGTCAGAACATCCGTTAGGAATTGATGATTTTGGAATTGATAAAATTGAAATAATTAAAGGCCCGGCATCTCTGTTATACGGCTCGGATGCTATTGGCGGAGTCATAAATATTTTAAAAGAAAAACCGGCGCCGGAAGATAAAATAATTGGCGATTATAATGTGCAATATTATACCAACACCAAAGGCCTGTCAACAAACATTGGGATAAAAGGATCGTCTAAAAGTCTTTACGGGGGAATTCGTATTGGTGCAAAATCACATGCCGATTATATTGATGGAGTCGGGAATTTCGCTCCCAATACCCGGTTTAATGAAAAATCGTTTAAAGCAACCACGGGGTTAAATAAAAAATTTGGCTCTTTTAATCTATATTATGAATATTTTAAACAAGACTTGGGAATGCTCGTTCCTCCTGTTATAGAAAACAATCTTGTTCCTGAAATTGGAAGAACAAATAACATTTGGTATCAGGATTTAAATAACCAGTTAATAAGCAGTAAAAACAAACTATTTTTCGGAAATATTAAAGTTTCATTTAATGCAGCTTACCAAAGCAATTTACGTAAACTGTTTATTACCGGAAATTCTCCTGATGTTAATTTGTTATTAAACACTTTTAGTTATGAATTGAAAGCAAATCATGCTTTTAACGAAAATTTTGATTTTATTTTTGGAACACAGGGAATGAATCAAACAAACCGAACATCAGGGCCGGAAGAAGTTATTCCGAGTGCAGATATTAACGACCATTCTGTTTTTAGCCTGGCACAATATAAATTAGGATATAAAATAAGAGCCCAGGCAGGTTTGCGATATGACAACAGGCATATAAAAACATTAAATGACAATTTTCTTAACACAGATACAGCGTATCATCATGCTGAACTTGCAGTTGATAATAATTATAACAACATAAGCGGTTCAATTGGCATGTCTTATTTTATAACAAGTGAACTAATTTTAAGAGCCAATTTTGCCTCGGGGCATCGTTCACCTAATCTGGCAGAATTAACTTCAGATGGAATGCATGGGGTAAGACACGAGGAGGGAAACGTTGATTTAGTTTCAGAAAAAAATTATGAAGGCGATATTAGTATCCATTATCACACAACCTATTTTACCGGCGATGTTGCCTTGTTTAACAATTCAATAAATAACTATATTTTTATTTCGCCTACCAGCGATACCACAACAGATGGAAGCCAAATTTACAGGTATATGCAAACTAATGCCAATTTAAAAGGAGGAGAAGCAGGAGTTCATTTTCATCCTGAAAAAATAAAATGGTTTCATTTTAAAAGTACTTTTTCTACTGTTGTTGGCCGGCAAACTAACGGGAATTACCTGCCTTTTATACCTGCCAATAAATTAACTTTTGAAATAAAAGGGAATAAAAAGGAACTGGGAAAATTAAAAAATGTGTATTTGAAATTATCAACCAAAACAGCTTTTAGCCAAAACAACCCGGCAATGTTTGAAACTGCAACTAATGGCTACACCCTTGTAAACGCAGGAATAGGATGTAAAATGAATGTGCAAAACCAAACTATTGAACTAACCATTGTTGCCAGTAATTTGTTAAACAAAAAATACATTAGCCATTTATCTACTTTGAAGCCTATGGGAATTTTTAATATGGGACGAAATATTAGTTTTGGTTTGCGCGTACCTTTTGGGATAAAATGAAAATAAATCTAAAATAATTTGCTGCTGTCTATTTGCTCTTCGTATCCTTTGTCAGTCAGCAGGTTATATTTTTGAGATGCTTGTACAGCCAATTCATCACAACGGTTATTTTCAGCAGTATCTGCATGGCCTTTAACCCACACAAATTTTACATTGTGTTTAGGGTATATTTTTAAGAACCGTTTCCAGAGATCGGGGTTTTTCTTTTTTTTAAAATTTTTTACAGCCCAGTTGAAAACCCATTTTTTTTCTACAGCATCAACCACATATTTTGAGTCGGTATAAACAGTTACATCGCTGCCTTCTTGCTTTAACGACTCTAAAGCAACAATAACAGCTAACAATTCCATCCTGTTATTTGTAGTATGTTTATATCCTTCTGACAGTTCTTTTCTGTGTTTGCCCGAAATTAAAACAATCCCGTAACCTCCGGGCCCCGGATTTCCACTGGCTGCTCCATCGGTATAAATTACTATTTTATGCATTTTTTATAATCGGTTATACAAAAACATTTACCCTGCTTTAGAAATTACAATACCTGTATTCGACATAAATAATTTAATTGCAATAGCGATAAGAATTATCCCAAACATTTTTTTAAGAATTAAAATTCCGCTTTTCCCTAAAAAACGTTCAAAAAACCGAGTAGCTTTCAACACAAAATATACGAATAAGAGATTGAGGAAAAGAGCTATAAAAATATTTATTTCATGATATTCAGCTTTTAAGGAGAGTAATGATGTGATAGACCCGGCACCGGCAACAAGCGGAAAAGCAATAGGGACAATTGAAGCTCCTTCCGGATTGTCATTTTTAAATAATTCAACACCAAGAACCATTTCGAGGCCAAGTAAAAATAATATTACTGCACCGGCAATAGCAAAAGAAGCTATATCAACGCCAAAAAGATTAAGCAATGGTTCTCCTACAAACAAAAACACCGACATTATTAAAAATGCTACCAACGAAGCCTTAAAAGCTTCTATTTTACCCCCTTTATCTTTAAGTGCAATAATTATTGGAATTGATCCCGTAATATCAATTACAGCAAACAAAACCATGAAACTTGAAAATATTTGCAAGAAATCAAACTGCATTTTTATAATGATTTATAAGAATTAAACTATTTAAACTAATATGTTTTCATTCAACATTTTGAAAAAAAAAGCTTCCTGAATGCAAAGACAGGAAGCTAATTTAACAATTATTAATGTATGAATTAATTCATTAATGCATTTTCTTTTTCCGGTTCTTTCGAATTAGCTGGTGTTTCATTGTTTTTGTGCGAAACTAAATTCATTTCGTCAATTAAACGGGTACAACCGGCAAATTTGTCAATTATAAGTAAAACATATCTGATATCAACATTTATACAACGCTGTAATTTTGGTTCAAAAGCTATATCGCCACTCATCGCTTCCCAGTTCCCGTCAAAAGCAATACCAACTAATTCTCCTTTGCCATTCATAACAGGGCTGCCGGAATTTCCTCCGGTTATGTCGTTGTTTGTAGTAAAACAAACTTTCATTATATCTCCTTCGCCGTATTGTCCATAGTCTTTGTTTTTATATATTTCTTTCAGTTTATCAGGAACAGCAAAAAAGTCGTCGCTTGTCGGGTCATCTTTTTCCATAACGCCTTTAAGTGTTGTATAATAATTATAATGAACAGCATCGGCAGGATAATAATCGCAAACGGTACCATAAGTTAAACGCATGGTGGAATTTGCATCAGGATAATAAGCTTTATCAGGATTCATTTCCATTAAGCCTGCCAGGAATAATCTTTCACCCTTTTTCTTATCATAAGAAAGTTCTTGTGTTTCCTGGTATATTATATAATACATTTTAACAAACGACTCCATAGCTTTAAAAGCAGGGTCTTTATCTAATGTTTTTGTTGAAGGTTTATTTAAAAATGCATCCATTTTTGTTTTATCAGCAAAAATAGATTTAGCAAACATATAATTTACATACTTGTTATAATCCCCTTTAAATTTCTTTTCAATCAATGTATAAATGTCAGGTTGATATTCCTTGGCAATATCGTCGTGATAAATTTTAAGTAAAGCAGCCGTAATTTTTTTATCAATCGGAACATTGTAATCTTTATAAAAGTTATCCATTCTTTTTCTAAGCTTATCAACAATTCCATTTATTTTTTCAGTATCGTCGGGCGTACTTTTCATTGTTCTGTACAAATTCATAGCACGATTTGAAATAGGGAGAATTTCTCCGCCGCCAAATACTGCTTCATAAAAATAGCTCATAGCCTTGTTTGCTTTAGCATTTTGTTCGTATGATTTTTTAATAAGGTTAAGTGCATCGCCATATTTTGCTTTACGGTCTTCATTTTGGTTTGCCCAATCCATAAATTCTTGCTCTGTAGCTTGTTTTTGCTCATAAACTTTTAATCGTTTCAAGCCTTTATTTTGCCCAATTGAATACTTCCAATAATTTGAAGATCGGGAATATTTTGAAGCATACTGAATACGAACTTTGTCAGACTCATCCATGCCTTCTTTCATTAACTCCAGTTTTTTTGTTCGTATTTTTATTCTTGCCGGATTTTTTACATCTAATACTTCTTTTACTCCATAAGAAGTTAAATAGCGTGATGTGCTTCCCGGGTAGCCAAGAATCATTGTAAAATCTCCTTCAGTAACGCCATCTGTTGAAACAGGCAAAAAATGTTTAGGAACTAAAGGGATATTGTCTTCTGAATAATCAGCAGGATTTCCGTCAGGCCCGGTATATATTCTAAAAATGCTAAAGTCGCCGGTATGGCGTGGCCACATCCAATTATCTACATCACCCCCAAATTTTCCTATGTCTGAAGGAGGAGCACCTACAAGTCGGATATCGCGAAATGTTTCATAAACGAACAAATAAAACTTGTTTGCTTTAAACAGAGATTCAACCCTGGCATCGTAAATTGAATCACTAACCTCTTTACTTATTGTCTGGCTTATTTCATCAATTTTTTTCCATCGCTCCATTTCAGTTAAAGTGTCGCTAAGCTGGCTTATAATGCGTTCAGTAACATCTTCCATACGAATTAAAAATGTAGCTGTTTTACCGGGGTTAGAAAGTTCTTCGTCCATCGACATAGCCCAAAAACCATCAGATAAATAATCGTGTTCAGTTGAACTGTGCTCTTGAATTTCGCCATAACCACAATGATGATTGGTAAGTAAAAGGCCTTTAGCTGATACTAATTCAGCTGTACATGAACCATAATCCAAAGCAACAATGGCATCTTTTAAACTACTATGATTCAAGCTATATATGTCATCAGCTGTTAATTCCAGGCCCATTTCTGTCATAGTGCCAATATTAAGCTGATTAATTAATGCCGGAAGCCACATCCCTTCATCAGCTTTTACAGTACTGGTAAGCAAAAGGGCAATACTTATAAGTAGCGTATAAAATCTTTTCATCTGTTTATAATATTTGTATTTAAAAAAATGCAAATTAAAGTAATATATAAAGCTTTTCAAAGTAATTAAAGGTTTTTAATAAATCATTAATACTTTTGCAGTTAATCAATTTATAGAAAATTGGAAAAAGAAAAAGCAGATATTCGAAAATTAGCATTAAAAGAGATAGTCTCTTTTTGTGAAGAAAATAGTTTAAAATCATTCAGAGGCAAACAGGTTTATGAGTGGTTATGGAAACGTTCGGCAAAAACGTTTGACGAAATGAATAATCTTCCAAAAAATGCCCGCCAAATATTTTCAACACAATTTGTAATTAATCCGTTGCAAATATCAAATATTCAAAAAAGTAAAGACGGAACAATTAAAACAGCCTTTAAACTGTTTGATGGCGGATTGGTTGAAGGTGTTATGATTCCTTCTGAAAAAAGAGCAACGGCTTGTATTTCTTCACAAGTTGGTTGTAATCTGGCTTGTACTTTTTGTGCCACCGGTAAGTTAAAATTATTAAGAAATCTTGGCCCGGGCGAAATATATGATCAATTAGTTGTTATTAAACAACAAGCAAAAGAGCACAATAATACCCCGCTTTCAAATATTGTTTTAATGGGAATGGGCGAACCGCTTTTAAATTATAAAAACGTTTTGCAAGCAATAAATAATATGATTTCTGAAAAAGGGCTCGGCTTGTCGCCACGACGTATTACGCTTTCAACATCAGGTGTAATAAAAGGGATTATGAAATTAGCAGACGAAAATGTTAAATTTAATTTGGCTGTTTCATTGCATACTGCTGATAATGATAAGAGGAATAGAATAATGCCTGTGAATAAAACAAATCCTTTAGATAAACTTGCAAAAGCCATTCAATATTTTCATGAAAAAACAGGAAAACGAATAACCTTTGAATACTTATTGTTGAAAGACTTTAATGATAGTTTGGCCGATGCGCAAAAATTAGCAGAATATTGCAAAATTGTTCCCTGTAAGGTAAATTTAATAGAATTTAATGCTACCGGTGACGGTTTGTTTAAAAAATCGCCAAAATTAAAAACAGAAGCTTTTTATAATTTTCTTGAAAGTAAAAATATGGTTGTTAATATTAGAAGCAGCCGGGGAGAAGATATTGATGCAGCTTGCGGGCAGTTGGCGAATAGAGCCGGTAGTGAAAAGGTGAAAAAGTAAAGAAATGAGAGAGTGAAGAAGCGAAGGAGTAAAACGGGAGTACCCGGTGAACTGTGAATTTGTTAGAAAATTCATGAACAGTGTTTACGAGTTCAACGAAGTTGATTTCCCGGGTTAAGCAAGTATAAAATTAACTGGTTGATATAAAGGAGTTAGCAAATATTAAAAAAGATGAATAGACGATATAGATATATAATAATTTTAGTTTTTCAGATTACTCTCTTTGGAAATTTATATTCCCAAGAAAGAATTGAAGATTATGAAGATATTTGTTATTGTAGTGTTGGGATTTTACATCCAGCATCAATATTGAAGTTAGATAATAATCTTGAAATTTTAGTTTCTTTGAAAAAAGGGAAAACGCTAAAAGAACTTGATAGTTTAAATATTTCATATAATAAAAGTCAAATTATTCTTTTGCAAACATCAAATTTGATTAAACGGAAAGGTTCAAAATATTATTCATTAATTCCTATTTTGAATGAACAGGAGAGTAATAAATTAAGAAAGCAAACAAATGGTTATGCAAAAGAGATAGTAGGATTGATAGAAAATGAATATTCTGATTTTGCACAAATATTAAAATCAAAAGGATTTGAAAGCAATACATTTACAATATTTTTTTCATATGTTTTAGATGAAATTGTTTGGGAAATATTTGAAGAAAGAAAAATAACAAAAGAATTACAGACATCTAAAAAAGAACCATATTGGAATGGTGTAATGTGGATGATTTATCCCAAAAGAGATTTTAGTTGTGGAACTAATTTTATGTATACGGACAATAGTTACATAGGTGTAAATTGGAGTGATAATTCTAAAATTGATTTCACAAGTTACAATCTATTATATGACCTGTTATCAGAATATGATAGTTTAGGAATGATTAAAACCGACACTATAATTAAGGAATTTAAAGATAATAAAATATTCGATGAGAATGGAGTGCTACATATTCCAATAATAAAATCTAATAATATGGATAATATTTATGCACATTCATATAAGATAGCAAGTATTATAGCTGATTATATTGACAAAAAAATTGATTATAATCAAATACAAAAGGATTACTTGTTAAAAGACAAAAATCAATCAGTAATTATTCTGTATCACGAAATAATGTGGGATATTTTAGATGTAATGATTGATAAAGAAGTGTTAGTTTTACCTATTGCTTTTGGAAAACCTGATAAATCAAAAAAAGAAGACTTGAAAGATTTAATATTTATAATTGAAGAATAACATTTGCTAACAATTGTATTTTTGAATTAATTAAAAGAAATGTGAACCTGGATAAATGGAAATATTTCAAAAATCAGTAATAAACAAACACCTAATTAATCTTGATAAAGAGCAAGTAGAAAAGGCATATCAAAAATTCAAGGAGAATTATAATCCTGCGAAAATTGAAAAAATTAAGCAACTAAAAGAAGAGGAATATCAGGACGGATTTTTACGAGATATATTTGTTGATGTTTTGGGTTATACTTTAAAACCCGATGATAATTACAACCTGGCAAGAGAGTTTAAAAATCAGGATGACGGAAGAAAAGCTGATGGAGCAATTTTAAATCCCGATATTACAACGGGTGAAAAAGCAATAGCAGTTATTGAACTTAAATCAACCAAAACAAAAGACTTAAAAAGCATAACAGAACAGGCTTTTAATTATAAAAACAACCAACCGGATTGTAAATACGTAATTACTTCTAACTTCCAAAAACTTCGATTTTACATTGATTATGCTAACGAATTTGAAGAATTTGACTTATTTAATTTACAAAAAACTGACTTTGAACGACTATACTTAATACTAAACACAAACAGTGTTTTTTCTGATTTGCCAATAAGGCTAAAAGACGAAACAAAATTTCATGAACAAGAAATTTCTGTAAAGCTTTACAATAATTATTCAGATTTTAAAAACAAACTGTTTAATAATTTGGTTGAAAAAAATCCTGATTTTGACAAGTTAACATTGTTTAAAAAATCGCAAAAATTATTAGACCGTTTTCTTTTTATTTTATTTGCTGAAGATAGCGGACTGCTGCCTCCGAACTCTATTTCAAGAATTATCAAGCGTTACGAAATTCTTAAAGAAGAAGACGCGTATAAACCACTATACGACATATTCAAGCAATATTTCGGCTATATGAACATTGGACGCAAAGGGAAAAACACTAACGATGATATTCCTGCATACAATGGTGGCTTGTTTTACCCCGATGAATTATTAGATAATCTGAAAATTGATGATGAAATTTTAACAGACGATTTGTTAATACTTTCTGCCTTTGATTTTAATACTGATATTGACGTAAATATTCTGGGGCATATTTTTGAACATTCATTGTCGGAAATTGAAGAAATTGCCGCAGAAATAGAAGCAACAGCCGATACAAGTGGACATACACCCTTAACAAAAACAAGTAAAAGAAAGAAAGACGGAGTTTTTTACACACCAAAATATATCACTC
>JAADFW010000103.1 GCA_013152655.1 Chlorobiota bacterium | reverse complement strand
TTCACAGCATTGTTCAAGATAAAAAGGGTTTTATGTGGTTTGCAACCGAAGATGGTTTGGACAAATTTGATGGTTACAATTTTACTGTATATAAACACAATCCCCAGGACACAAATTCAATCTCGGATAATTTTATTTGGACTGTTTATATAGATAGGAACGATATTTTATGGATTGGGACAAACAGCAGGGGATTGTCCAGGTTTGACAGTGAACGGGAAATATTTACTACTTACAAAAATGACCCCAATAATCCGAACAGCATAGGTTTTAATAATGTAAGAACAATATTGGAAGATAGTTACGGTAATTTATGGGTGGGTACTGAAGGCAGTTTGGACCTTTTTGATAGGAAAACAGGTGTCTTTACACATTTTAAACACGATCCGAAAAATCCAAACAGCATTAGCGATAATACAATATTAAAAGTATTTGAAGATAAGTCCGGAGGGCTTTGGGTAGGAAGCAACAGGGGTATAGATAAATTTAATAGGAAAACAGGTGAATTTGTAAGGTATCCATTTATAAATTCTGCTGGGAAAAAACTTAAAAGCAAAGTAATATTATCTATTTACGAGGATGATTCTAAGAATATATTCTTAGGTAATTTAACCGGCATAATTAAATTAAATACAAAAACAAAAAAAGTTACACAGTTTCTTATTAACCCTTCCGAAAATAACAATGCTAATAGTAATAGGGTAAATTCAATTATTAAAGACGATTCAAAAATGTTGTGGATTGGAACAGGTGACGGATTATATCATTTTAATAAAGAACTTAACAAGTTTACAAAAATCAATTCCGGACTTTCAAATTCCAATTTGTTAACAAATAATAATGTCCTTTCTTTGTACAAGGATAACTCAGGTGTTATATGGATTGGTACGGCTGAAGATGGTATTTTTAAATTCAATAGGGATGGAATCAATATAAGACATTTTAAGCATGACTCCTTCAATAAATACAGTTTAAGTTTTAGTACCGTACGTTCAATATACCAGGAAAATGACGGTACATTATGGGTTGGAACTTTAGGCGGAGGGTTAAACAGGTTAAAACCTAACGGAACTAAATTTTATCACTACAGAAATAATAAAAAAAATAAATACAGTTTAAGTGATTATTCCATTTCAGCAATTACTAAAGATAAACTCGGTTATTTATGGGTTGGTACCTGGAGCGGGGGATTAAACAGAAGCCTGAGACCTGTCAATTCAAAAAACTATAAAAATATAAAATTTATAAATTCAAAAAATTCATTTTCCAGACCGAACTTTCTGAGTAATAATATAATCCAAGCAATTTATGAAGACTCGGACGGTAATTTATGGGTAGGTACAAACACCGGTCTTGATCTTTACAACAGGAAGAAGAATAGGTTTATAAATTTCAAGAATGAGCCGGAAAATCCTTATAGCTTGAGCAATAATGAAGTTCAATCTTGTATTATTGAAGATAGAAACGGAAACCTTTGGATAGGTAGCTGGAACGGTTTGAATAAACTAAATGCAAAGGACAGAAAAAATGCTTTAATTGATCCTTCCTCGGTTAAGTTTATAATTCATCGGTCAAATCCGGGAAATAAATATAGCTTAAGTGATGACAGAGTAATTTCAGTATATGAAGATAAAAAAGGGAATCTTTGGTTCGGTACTTACGGTGGAGGTGTAAATAAACTTTCACCGAGCCAGCAGGATGCCGTTGACCCGGTATTTGAGCATTATTCAATTAAGGACGGACTTAACAGCAACATTATTTACAGTATACAAGGCGATGATAATGGAAATATATGGATGAGTTCGGATAATGGACTTTCGATGTATAATCCGAAAGAAAATAAATTTACAAATTATGATATAAATGACGGATTTCAGGGTAATCAATTTTTTTGGGGTGCCGGCTTTAAAGGAAAAAACGGACAACTATTTTTTGGCGGAACGAAAGGTTTATATGTAATTAACACAAAGGAAATAAAAACCAACAGGCATATACCTAATGTTGTAATAACTGATTTTAAGATTTTTAATCAAAGCGTAAAGCTAAATGAAAAAGATTCAATTTTAACAAGAAACATTTCATATACAAAAAAAATTCAACTTTCTTATAAGCAAAATGTATTTTCTATTGAATTTGCCTCACTCGATTTTGTATCACCTAAAAAAAATAAATATGCTTACAAAATGGAAGGCTTTGATAAAAATTGGATTTATTCCGGCAACAGAAGATTTGTTACTTATACAAATTTAGACCCCGGTAATTATGTTTTTAGAGTGAAAGGATCAAATAATGATGGTCTTTGGAATAATAAAGGTATATCGCTACAGATTATAATTACACCGCCGTTTTGGAAAACCTGGTGGTTTATTGCTTTTGCTACATTGTTAATTGGGGGACTTGTTGCATCAATTATATTTTTAAGAATTAGAAATTTTTTCAGAATTGAGCACATAAAAACAAAAATAGCCACTGATTTGCATGATAATATTGGTTCAAGTTTAACGGGCATATCTATTTTAAGTGAAGTTATATCTAAAAAAATTAAAACAGATGACAATGATGTTAAGTATTCATTAAAAACAATAAGTGAAAATTCTCGTAATTTAGTTGATGACCTAAGTGATATTGTTTGGCTCGTAAATCCCAAAAGAGAGTCTTTATACGACCTCATTTTACGTCTACGCGACACATACGCCGAACTATTAACTTACACGAGTATTTCTTTTAAATCAGAGAATATTAAATCATTAGAGAAAGTTAAGCTATCTATGGAACACAGGCAGAATATTTATCTTATATTTAAAGAAGCTCTTAATAACTGTATTACACACAGTAACTGCACTGAAATTATATTAGACGCATCAATAAAAGGGAAGAGATTAGAAATGTCTGTAAAAGATAACGGAGTTGGTTTTAATATATCTGTTGTTACAGAAGGTAACGGTTTAATAAATATGAAAAAAAGAGCTGAAGAAATAGGGGGAAGTTTGCAAATAACTGAAAGTAAAGAAGGCGGGACTATTGTTAAATTTATCGGTAATATTTTATAATAAATGAGTCTACTCTAAAAAAGGTATCCATTAGCTAACGGATTAAAAATATCTTTTAATTTCAGCTTATAGTCCAGGCTTAATTTATTATAAGACCTGCCTACGCCGAAACGCCTGCCCGCCGTAGGACTTTGGGAGGCGGGACTATGTGCAGCAGGCCTGTCTATGCCGAAACGCCTGCCCGCCGTAAGACTTTGGGAGGCGGGACTACGTGCAGGCAGGTTCGACTTATAAATATTTTATGATTATCTTTATAAAAAACGGAGAAGTTTATTTATGATTAAAGTTGTTGTTGTTGAAGATGACAATGAAATACGCGAAGGCTTAAGAATTTTAATTGATGGAACAGACGGATATTCCTGCGTAGATACATATTCGGAATGTACTTCAATGCTTAAAAATATTGAGAGCAATAATCCTGATATATTGTTAATGGATATAGGTTTACCGGGAATGAACGGAATTGAAGGAATAAAAAAAGTAAAAATAATATTACCTGAAATAACAATACTTGTGCTGACCATATATGAGGAAAATGATTTGATTTTTGACGCTTTATGTGCGGGTGCTTCCGGGTATCTGATTAAAAAGACCCCACCTTCTAAATTACTTGAAGCTATTAAAGAAGCTTACAACGGCGGCTCACCTATGAGTTCGCATATCGCAAGAAAAGTAATAGAATCTTTCCAAAAAAAGAATAGTAATGTTGATAAAAAAAACGAGTATGTTTTAACAAGAAGAGAAAAAGAAATATTAAGCGGGTTGGTTGAAGGAAATAATTTTAAAGCAATTGCCGATTCACTTTTTATCAGTGTTGAAACAGTTCGTTTTCATTTCAGAAATATATACAAAAAACTACACGTACACTCTCAATCCGAAGCTGTTGTTAAAGCTATAAAAGAAGGGATTGTTTAACCCAATATTTTTTAATTAAGCCTAAATTATTTCAAATAAATATAACCACTACATTTGGGTAGTATACATTAACTAATTTATTGAAATACCTATAATTAGGTAGTAGTAAGATATTCAATAAATAGATAGATTGTAAGCGGTAATAATTGGAAACACAGGTAATCTTTTAATAATTTTTTAAATTTAGTGGTTGAAAGAGCTACCAATTTTTATGCTTGAAATTTAAGTTAAAAGAAGTATCTTATTAAATAATAAAATTAAGGAATTTTTATAGAAAAAATTTTACTGCATCTCTAAAAAAATTACACTAAAGAAAGTACGTTAGAATAATTTTTATATTCTTTTTCTATAAAATTCATTTTAAAATATGATTATTAAACAAATTAAAATGATCCTTTTTCATATTATAAATCATTATTGGAATAGATTATGTTTGAAAAACCTTTCTCTTATAAAGATATCGGATCAATATCCTAATAATTATAATCGGAATAATACAACTTCTAAAAATATTTATTATGAGAACAGGGGACTAAATAGATGAAAAAAATGAATGAAACTTTTACGATTATATTATTTACTGTAATAATATCAAGATAAAATGTAAATGAAAAAAATGCTAATACTTACTATTTTTATCGTATCAGTAGTTAAATTATCGGCATCAAGTAGTTCAAAATATGATTCCGTTTTAGCTGTAGTAGGTTCGCATAAAATTTATCTCTCACAATTCGACAAACGATTTACCGATTATATCTTTACCTCCGGTGTAAATGATAATATTGTTGTACGTCGTTCAATACTTAATAATATGATTAATGAGATTATTCTTTATAATTATGATAATAACAAAAATATTTTCAGCGATAGAGAATATCAAATAGATAAGGAATGGGCACTAAGAGAAACAGAGCTTGCGTTTTTGAAAGACAGAGAAATTTATGCGAAAATAAATCCAACTGATGCAGAATTAAGGCAGGCGTTTGTTCACGTTAATCAAAAATTGGCTGTGCGTCATCTATACGCTGCTACGGAAAAAGAAGCAAATAATTATTATAAACTTCTTAAAGCCGGAGTCAGTTTTCATACGCTTGCTCAACAGGCATTTACAGATTCTGTTTTGAA
>JAADFW010000102.1 GCA_013152655.1 Chlorobiota bacterium | reverse complement strand
GCAAGTGAAACGTATCTGGATCTCGGGTCTTTTTCCCCACTGTTTGCAGCGAAATAAATAAGAAAATTATTCCGTTTCAATACCTCTTCTGCTTGCAGCGAGGCAGTTTATTTATAAGTTTTCCTATCTGTTTTTAAATAGCTTTTGGATTAAAACTCCAAGTACGGTGTATGAAAATACTACTTAAACTAATATTTAACTTGTAGCCGTATTTTAGGACAAAACAAAAATTTCTATCTGGCTGCTTCCGGTATTGTAAAAACAAATCTACTACCTTTCCCACTTTCACTTTCTATCCATATTTTGCCATTATGTTTTTCAACAAACTCTTTGCATAATACTAAGCCAATACCAGTTCCCGCCTCATTGTCGGTTCCTTTTGTAGTAGTATTTTCACGAATACTAAATAATTTCGATTGCCTTTCAGGAGTAATTCCAATTCCGTTATCTTTTACTGATATTTCAACATACTTTTTATCATTGCTGCTTATTATTTTGGCGTTTGTTTCCACTACACCGCCTTTGGGCGTAAACTTAACAGCATTTGATATTAAATTTCGAAAAATAGTTGAAAGCATATCTTTATCGGCTTTAACAAAAATATTTTCAGGTATTTTATTTAATAATTTAATTGCTTTAATTTCAGCTGATGAATTTAGCAGTTTATGTGTTTTATCTGATATTGAAAATAAATTTATTAGCTTAGGATTAAAAACAATATTTCCTTTTTGTGCTATCGACCACTGAAGTAAATTGTTAAGTAGTTTGTAGGTACTCTGAATACTTTCATGCATATAGCCGAGTACTTTCTTTTGCTTTTCAGTATTATAAGTATCGAAATTATTAATTAATAATTCAGAAAATCCAATTAGCGTACTAACAGGATTTTTCAGGTCATGCGCTATAATAGTAAAAAATTTATCTTTTATATTGTTTAATTCCTGTAATTTATCCTTATTTTCTTTTAGCTCAATATTTTTTTTCTGAATAATTTTTTTCTCATTTTGTAGTTTTTCAAATTGTTTTTCAGAATAATTCAGAAATAATAAAATACTTACTGCACCAATAATAAAAATGAAAAAATGAAAAATAAAAACGCCTCTTTTTTGTGTAAATATTGCTTCTTTATAATTTTCACCCTGAATTGTTACACTAATACCGCCTCTGGTATCACCTACTTTATACCCTTGTTTTTCGTGGCATTGCATACAGCTATTTTCTACAATTAAAGCACCCATATATCTGTATGTGGAATCTTTGTCTATATATTCCATATATTCTGATGTTCCGTTTTCAAATTTTTGCAGTTGAATAGTTTCCCATTTATCGGCTTTATTTTGTGGCCTTATTGGTTTGAGGCTGGTAATATGAAATTTTATATTGTTTTCTTTTTCAGCAATATCTGATATTTGCCGAGTCATGTATGCAGGGTTTATTTTAGTTAAGGCAATGCCTAAAGAATCAATATAAATTTCTCTCAACGAATCTTCGAGAAACGGATTTGGTTGTGTTGAATCGGTAATTGGAACATAAACACTACCATGTAATGCATTCCACGACCTGGTAATTTGAATTTGATTAAAAAATGATTGCGCCTGACTTTTTACAACCAACTTCATATTTTTCTCTATTAATGAGAAATTCCAAATACATGAAGCAGATATAATAATAAGCCAGGTAATAATAATTAAAATAGTTTTTATTTGTTTCATATTTTGCAATTGATTTTTTTATAATTGAGGCAATAACTGATAAGGAAATCTGCTGAAAATATTAAAAATACTAATTTATGTTAACATATAATACTTATATTTTCTTTTGATAAATTATTAACATTATTATCATGTTGGTATCCTAAATTCGGACTTTGTTATTCTGTAATACCAAAATGAAGTATATTTTAATCCTATTAATCCGGAAATTGCACGCATTTTCCGGGTTAATAAGGTTAAGTTGTATAATGCCAATGCAATTGCTATCATATACCAATCACTGGACTAATACAGATATTTAATCTGTATTAAAAGTAATTAAAAATAATAGATTAAAATATCTTTATATGTTTTTTTGTGAAGGTTATACTTATTACTTTTGTTGAAAATATTAAATACTAAAATTATGAGTGAAAAAAAATGTTTGGTTTGTCAAAAAGATGAAATGGAAGTGCCTTTAGTGCAATTAAGTTATAAAGAGAAAGAATACTGGATTTGCCCGCAGCATATTCCGGTATTAATTCATAACCCAAACCAGTTGGAAGGCTTACTTCCGGGAGCTGAAAATTTTAAAGCTTACGAATAAAAGAATAGATATTAGTATTTCATTTATTTTCAAGTTTTAAAAGAGGCTGTCTAAAAAATGTCGTTTTGATTAAATAATGTAATGGGATTTCTCATATTATTTGATTTGGCACTTTTTAGGCAGCTTCTTGTTAGTACAACTCTTTACTCATGGTTTATTCATCACCTACATAAATAATCTTTCGAACCAAAGAGTTATTATTGTCTGTAATTTGCAAAAAATGAATTCCGGGAATCGATTTATAATGAATGGTATTGTTGTAAATTCCCTTTGGAATATTTGTAGTTTCTTCATAAACAATTTTACCTGATACATCAATTAATTTTAATGTTAACTTACGGTTGAAGTCAGATTTAAAATGAACTGCCAAATTTCCACGGTTTGGGTTTGGGTAAAAAGTTAATTCAGAAACAGACAATTCGTTTACGGAAGAACTGTTGTCAATTACAACTGCCAAAGTATCATTAAGTTCATGCGTATCGTTTGGTAAAGTAGTCCATACTTTCAGGTTGTAAATTAAATGTGCAGATAAATCGGCATAACTGCCAAAAGTAAAATCCAAAGTTTCATTACTATTCAGGTTATCCGTTACTGTATCGGTTACAATTTCACCATCATTAATTTGATACGAAACAGCAATATTACTTATTGATGCCGTCCCAAAATTCTTCACCGAAACATTAATCAATTCACTATTTGTAAAATCATTTCCGGATACAGGAGAATTAATTGTTAAAATACCTGCATCGGGTGAAACATCATTGTAAACCGCTTTAAATAAGCCTCTCCCGTGAGTTGCAGCAATTACCGTATTGTCCGATTTTCTAATTCGTAACATATCAACACGTACATTTGAAAAACCATTTGTTGATTGCTCCCAAATAACACTATCCCGGTATAAATCATCGGTTGTCCAAACACCCAGTTCAGTTGCAATCATAGCCATACGCTTATTTTTGGGGTGAAAAACAATCCAACGTACAGGAATATCGGGTAAATTACCTTCTTTGCTTATCCAGGTTTGGCCGGCATTAAATGTTTCCCAAACAGAACTTACTCCATAATTTGAAAATGTGACAATAATATTGTTTTCATTTCGGCCAATATCAATACATGAAATACTTGCAGACGGAAAATCATTTCCGGTTAATTCTGTAACAAATGGAGTTACATTAGCATTTTCAACTTTGAATAAACGCCCTGATTGTGTTCCAATAAAAAGAGTAGTTGAATCTAAGGGTGAAAACGGTGAAATTTTAATATGAGAATATGGTACGGTTGTTCCTGTATTTAACGAAACCATATCATAATTTATATAGCTCCCTATACCGTTAATTCTTGCCAGTTTATCAGGATAATCTCCATAAAAAGTCATAGCATTTGCATATAATGTTTTTTCCGTTGAATTATAATCGCAAGGGTTAATAAAAATTCCTAAATCAGGGTCATAATAGTTAATATTCTCATGATTGCCATCGGTTGAAACATAAATTACATCAAACTGTGACGATGAAATTTGAATATCAGGATTAAGCTCATCAATAAAACAATAAGCACCGTCACCACCTGAAACTTGTTCACTTAACGAAATTGTTTCGCCTTTATACCTGAAAGTTCCGTTGTCCTGTGCACCGGCTAAGTAATAGTTGGTTGCTGAATCGGGATGCAAAGCACATGCATAATATTGCAGTGTGTTATAGCTTCGGTTGCTTTCGTAAAAAGTTGGTTCGTCTGCACTCATATTAATTGTAAGAAAAACTCCGCCATCGTTTGAAATAATAGCAACATCAGAAGAATTTTTTTGATATAAAATAGTATGCTGGTCGGCATGAACATAAGGTGGTAAATAACTGCTTTGCGGATTATAATTGTACCACGATGAAATTTTTTCCCAGGTTTGGCCGGCATCAGTAGATTTATGTAAATCAAGGCCACCTACTTCAATTGTATTTTCATCATTAGGGTCAACAGCTATTGATAGTGCATGCCATGCAAGGTAAGCCCAATTATCGCCTGAATTAGGAATATTTGTTTCTGCCCACGTTAACCCGTTGTCGTTTGAACGAATAATATGGTTTCCGTAATACATATCAAAAGATAAAAATGCACCTTCCTTCCCACTTGCAATAACAGCATAAATAACATTTTGATTGGAAGGAGCAGGAGCTAATATTACTCTTCCCGGAAGGTAAAAATCAGTACTGTTTTCAATTTGTATTCTATAATTATCAAATACATTCCAGTTAAGGCCATCGTCAGAATACAAAATGGTAGCGCCACCTTTTTTTGATGTATTTGGAGCTGTCCCAATGAATATTCTTCCCGTATCAGCTACAATTGCTATGTCGGAAGGAGAGTAGGGGACTGATAAATCAGGTATGTCAGGCAACACCTGTGTCCATGTTGCTCCATAATCAGTCGATCTGTATAATCCATCAGAGGGTTGTGAATTATGGTATTCGCCCTGGTATAATCCTGAAACAACGGTAGCATAAATAACACTATTTCCATCTTCATTACGTATTTTGATATCGGTTACGTATTCAAAATCAATGGTTGATTCTAAAAGGTGCCACGTAGAACCGGCATCGGTCGATTTCCATATTCCAATTCCCAGGCCGGAGGAGGCACGGTAAACAAGCACAGCAGTTTCTCCTTCTCCTGTTCCAACATAAAAAGTTTGTGGATTTAACGGGTCGGCAACTATACAACTAACCGATAAATTATCCCAAAAATCATTAACCGGTATCCAGTTTGCATGAAAAATATCGTTTGTGTACCATAAGCCACCTGTTACACTTCCTGCCCAGGCTTTCATTCCGCTTGTATCATTTGGGTCAAACATTAAAGTACGGCTTCTGCCTCCAATATTTGCAACCTGTTCTTCCCATTCTATATTTGTGAAATTCTTCTGTTGCTGATATTTTTTTTGCTCTTTAAAAGCTTTATACAGCCTGTTTGTCGGGGCGTATTGCAGTTTGGGATCCATAGTTGATATAAAATTTTGTAATGCAGCAAAATCAGGTTGGTCAGGTTTAGGCAGGCTTTTTATTTCTTCTTTAGAAAATGGCAATGTTTTTTGATAATAACTATTAATTACAGTTTCATAACTTTTATGAGTATTTTTTTTTTCATTAATTAAAATATTACTCAAATAAAATAGAATAATACCTATCAAAATTAAGCTGTATGGTTTTATTTTTTTTAAAAAGAAGAATACGTTTTTCATGGATTAAAACAATTAAGTTAATATATTATTTCGTGTAAAATTAGGAATATATATTTACAAAGGCTTGTTGTGTATTTTGAGGAAGTAAATTATTTGGTTATGTAGCTATGAAGTAATAGTTTTAATAATCTTTGAAAGTCTTGCAATTAATAAAAGTAAAAAACTTGCTGATTAATATTAAGAAGGAGAAAAAATAAATTTCCTTTTCAAATTTAAAGTTTAAGAAGTTAATTTATTATTCTAACCGTTTGTTTTTGAGACAGATTTATTCGGATTATTTTTGATTTTTGAATTTTTCATGTTTTTTACCACTTGTGATGTTGGCGAATATTTTCTGATTATATGATGTAAAGCTTGCACCGGGTATTTAAAAATCATTTTTGGGCCTGAAAACCGCATAATTTCACGAATTTTTTTCCGCATATCTATTTTGTAACAATGCACAGGGCATTGTGCACACAATGGTTTATTAGTTCCAAAAATACACTTAGCTGTTCTTTTTTCAGCATAGTTATATATGGCTCTACAATCAGTACATAATAGTTTATTTGTATGGTGATGATAATTACAATACATTTTTATCATCAGGTAAATAGTTTTATTTTCTCTGTTTATTTTTTTGTTCATTTTCCGAATATCTAAAAAAGATGCAAAGATATTAAATACTTATATTAGGTAGGTAGTATATGGTAATAATAGAATCTTTTTTATGAAAATATATCCTGTGAAATAATCTGCAATTACTTCAGCTTTTATTTTCCTAATCTTACCTTCAACGGCAAATTGTAGGAGTAGTGGCAGATTCCTGTCAAACCGTGATGGAGTTCGAGCGGGCTACAAACCTTAAAATTTACACTTTACCTGCTATTGCTTATACAAAGTGTTATAGGGCGTTTTTTATCTCTTTCTCGATTAATTGAATCATCTCTGCTACTGGTTTGAATAATGGCTGAACAGATTCATCATTATAATCGAAGATATTGTCATAGTCTCCTTTTTGCCTCCAATCAAACAATTCAGATAAAAGTCTTCCATATTTTTTATCAATTATCCCCGTTTTAATAAAATGTAAAGAAAATTGACTTTTTGTCGAAGAGTGTGATTTTGTTTGAATATCATTTAAAACTAAAAGTGCATTAACTGCATAAAATAAAGAATAATAAAGTCTATTTACAGAGGAATTCCAAAATCCATTTTCAGCCAAAATTTTTGCTGCGTCAAAAGTAGTTTTAGCTGAATCTATCCTGTATTTAACATATTCTTTTTTTTCGGGGAAATTCATATCTTAATCCCCTCCTTTGTAACATTATAAAAGAAAGAAGTTTCTTTTTGTTTTGAAGTCCAATCATTTTTAGAATACACAAAAATTGAAAAAGGCTCTCCAATCTCAAGTTCTAAATCATATATTTTATCTCTAAAAACTCTTTCTTGATTCAAATTAACAGGATAGTCAGTCAAAACTAAAATATCCCAATCAGAATCGTTCCGCTCATCTCCGCGCGCTCTCGAGCCATATAAAATTATCTCTGCTTTAGAGTCAATAAAACCTATATTTTGCTTGATTAAATTACTAATATGTCTTGTTCTTGCTTTCATAATACAAAGATAAAAAAATATATTTTTGAAAAATCACAATGATATTGATTACACAATAAATTCTGACTAATATCAAATTTTGTTGTTTTTACTATGTATTCCTTTATTCATAGTCTATTCAGATAGAATTCACAAAAATATTTTGAAATTTTTCTTAAATTTTACATTAGCAATAGAAATTGATAGATTCCTCTGAACTAGGAAATGCCCTGTAACTTCTTTTCTGATTCATTTTTATTTTGCCTGTTTTAAAACAGGCAAAATGGTTGGTTTAATGCATAAAAGATTTTTCCGGTTACATTGGTTGCTTTTTTGTAAAAATATAGCAAGCGTTAGATAGGACGAAAAAATGGTTTAATAAAAGCATTTATAATGAAATATTATTTAGAATAAAAGTAGGTAAATGTCAGATTGTATGTTTGTTGAAGTTTGTAAAAAACTTATATGTAAATAGTTATAAATTTACATATTTAAATTAGTAATAATTCTTATTTAGAATAAACTAATAAAAACTTAGGTTTATTTCTTTGACATTATTGGTTATTCATAATTTTTTTATTTAATTTTAACAATGATTTACAAAAAATAAACTATAAATAATTGAGGACAATAGGCAAATAAAATCTTTTCTGATTTTTACTATTACAGATTGCCCCCATTAATAAATTATAACTAATTGTTTAACTAAATTAAAGGAGGTCTATTATGAATAAATTTTTAAAATCATTTTTATTTAGTTTTGTGCTTATAATAATAATGCCGGAACTTAATTTTGCTCAATCAACACTTGATTGTTCTGCATGTCATTCTGAAGAAAATACTTTTTGGTTGTTGAGTAGTCACGCAAATACTCAAAACGACGTTGCTGAAGAACTGGCAGGAGAATGGGCTGGATTACCACCAGATTCTGTAATATTAGGACAGGATGCTGAAGACTGTATTGCTTGTCACGGAGCGTCAGCAATTGCTGCAAATAGTGGTATGACAGAGGTACAGGCAATGGAATATTTTTTTTCGTTGACTGATGGACTTTATACTAGTTCAACTCAGGCATTGAATACTGATGAATGGCCACATAATGCTTGTGTAACTTGCCATAATGTTCCGGCCGACCATCCAACCTCAATGCCTACATTATCTATTTTTAACTCACCAACAGCACAGTATAATTCAATTACAAATTCTTCAATGCTTTGTGGACAATGTCATGGAACATTAAGATATGCTGATACTGACCACAGAAGAATGAATGCCTGGAAAATGAGTTTGCACGGGCATGGTGGACAAAATGATGTTGCCGATGAACTTGCTGGAGAATTTGCCGGTAGTACTCCGGCAGAAGTTGCTGCTGAAGAAAATTGTATTGCTTGTCATGCGCCAACGGCTGTTATGAATAATACTTTAACCGAAGCACAAGCTTTAGATAATTTTTTTACAACAACTAATGGTACTTTTTCTTCTGCCACAGAGCCTCAAGATACTATAAACTTTCCTCAAGTAGCTTGTATAGCCTGTCACAATCCGCATCATCCTGAAGAAATATCATATTTTAATTCATCAACAAAAGAGTATGAAATAATGTCTTCATCGCAGGAATTATGTGGACAATGTCATGGAGACCTTCGTTTTCCCGATACAGATCATTTGAGTTATAATATAGAAGAAGGAACTGGTGGCATGGGTGTTTCTGACCAGGTTACAATGGCTGGTGTTAAATGTGTAGATTGTCATATGAATACTAGTGAAGAAGAAGGTACTAATGCTTCAATGTTTGGTGGCCATTCATGGGAAGTGTTTGTTACAGAGGAAGATGGAAGTATTACATCATCTTGTACAGAGTGCCACTCAACAATGACAGCAACAGCAGCAATGGACTCTGTTGATGCTTGGAAAGTTGAATTTGAGAATTTAGATTTGGCTGCTAACCAAAAAATAGGTATTGCTGATTCTATTTTAGAGAATAGTACTGATTCAGCACAAATTTTAAAGTTAGAAAAGGCTAAATATAATGTAGGTTTTGCTGAATCGGATGAAAGTGGAGGTGTTCATAATCATCTTTATACAAAAGCCCTGCTACAGGATGCAATTGATAAAGCAAATCAAATAATAACAGGTATTAATGATTTGACAATAAATGAAAACATTTTTGAATTGCATCAGAATTATCCAAACCCATTTAGCATTTCAACCAATATTTCATATACTATTCCTAAAGCTGCTAATATTAGTGTTGATATTTATAATATGAAAGGACAACATATTGAAACTTTATTAAAAGACAAATATGAAAATAAAGGTACTCACACAATAACATTTAATTCTGCTAATTTACCAAGTGGAATTTATTTTTGTAGTTTAGTAACAGGAAAAACAGAAAGAATTATGAAGATGATTCTTTTACGAAAATAGTTTTTTATCTGATGAATAATTTAAATTTATCTGCCGTTTATTAGCGGCAGATAAATTTTTATCATAAATTATCACTAAAGATTTAATTTTCGCTACTTTTATAATTAATTATTTTGCATAGAATTAATTACTTCATATCCAATTAATTCATCATATCCTAACGTAAGATTATAATTATAAACCAAAATGATATAATTGTTTTCAGTTTCATAGTGGTTTCCTTCAAATATTTCTGAATCAATTACTTGCTTGTTATTCTCTAATAATCCATATATATAGTTGTAATAGCCTTGTTTTAATAAAAGACGAAGCTGATATTCTTTTTTATCGTAATTGTATATCATTAAGTTGTTTTTTGTTTTATCCCATGCATTAAAATTGCCAATAGCAAATACATATCCATTTAAAAATGGTGTTTCATATGGCAAAGTAAAATATACATAAACATAATCCGCTTCTGTTTCAGGGTAGCTCGAATTTTCAAGGTCAATTTTAAAATTTCCGTTTAAATCGGCATCTGAAAAATATTGCTTAAAAATCCGCTTTTCGTCTGTTTGTAACTTTACATGATAATAGGGCTTTTGATATTCTATTTTTTCAATATGTTCTGAAACAAAACGCATATTTTTACAATTAAAATGCCTAAACTCATTACCGGCTTTAAAAACATTTTCCGTGTCAAAATCGTATATCAATTCATTGTCTTTAATATATTTAGGTTTTAATTTTTGATTAGCCATATCCCATCTTCCATTTTGAAGAATTGTAATTGTTAAATCTTCATAAGGGTTTATAATTAATGAATTATCATCAATAATGGTAAAATCAATTTCCTGACTGGTATTACTATACTCCAGATTGGTGGCTTGTTTAACTGTGGCATTAATAGTAACCTGTTTATTTATTGCCATAAACCGCCTGATGAATACAACGTTTTCTTCATTTTCTTCAAATATTTTTATTATATAATTGCCTGCTTTTGTGAGTTGAATATCCTTGTTAGGAATTTGTAGTGAATAATGTGTATAGGGTATTAAAGTATTCATTGAGGTTTCATAATCATGAATATAATTAATCTGGAATCCTTCAAGGTAGTCAAGCTGATTCATTTCAGATATTTTCCAGTCATTGGTACATAGCTCAATTTTATATTGGTAATTATTTACTTTGCTTTCTAAATCATCAAAGGTTAGGATAAGAGTAGTATTATCGTTTAAATCTAAAACTGGGTAGGAGATATCTTTATTTGATTGCTTAAATACAATTGTTTTAATATTATCCTTAAAAATATGGTCAACATGCGAATTAATAAATTCTTTCGGATAATTATAACTGTAGTTATTTTGGGCTTTAATACTTTCTAAAGTATATAAAAATAAAAATAGAGTTACAGAAATAAACAGTTTGTTATTAATGACAATTTGCATAAAACTAGTGTTTAAAACCACAATATAGGTAATTTTATTGTATGCAAATTGTATTAATCTGAGATTGCTTAATAATTATGTTTCAATTTATAAAATAAGTAATTATTCACTCAGTAACATTTTTTCTATGCCTATAGCAGCTTTATGTCCATCAGCAATAGCACTAATGGCATCAGCCGTTCTGTTTACCGCATCACCTCCTGCAAACACTTTATCTAATGAAGTTTTCATATTCGAGTCGGTTACAATTCTGCCCCTCATAAGCTCCAGTTTTTCTTCAAATTCTTTAGGTAAAAACGAATAATCGGCTCCCTGTCCAATAGCCCCAATAACAGTTTCGGTTTCAATAATTGTTTCGCTTCCTTCAATAGGCACCGGCCTTGGCCTTCCGCCTTTATCGTCGGCAACCATTTTAGCTTTTAAATATTTAACAGCTTTTACTTTACCTTTTTCATCCGGAATTATTTCAACAGGTATAGCTTGTGTAATAATATTAACTTTTTCATCTTCTGCTCCTTCTATTTCTTCCCAATCTGCTGGCATGTCTTCTACTCTTCTTCTATAAAGAATAGTAGTTTCTGCACCTATTCTTTTTGCAATTCTTGCTGCATCAATTGCAACATTACCACCGCCGACTATAACAGCTTTTTTACCAATATCAATCTTATTTCCTTTATTTATCTCTCGCAAAAATTCAATAGCTTGCAAAGAGCCTTTTAAATTTTCACCTTCAATACCAATTTTATAAGGTGACTCAAATCCAACACCTATAAATACAGCATCCGAATTGTTATATAAATCATTAAAACTAATATTCTTACCAACAGCAGTATTAAATTTTATTTCAACGCCAATTTTTTGTAAAAATTCCACCTCTTTATCTAAAATTTCCATTGGAAGCCTGTATTTTGGAATTCCATACATTGTCATTCCTCCGGCTTTTTCTTTGGCTTCATAAATGGTAGCTTTAATACCTCTTTGTGTCAGGTAGTAACCCAAAGAAAGCCCTGATGGCCCTGCACCGATAATAGATACCTTTTTATCAGTTTTTTCAATGAATCCTTCGTTTAGAATTTTTTCGTACTCATCAAACGAAACATTATCAGCAATATATCTTTTTAACCATCGTATTGATATAGCATCTCCTTTATGGCCTAATGCACAAACAGTTTCACATCGTCTGGTACAAACACGTCCGCAGATTTCAGGCAGCGGGTTTGTTTGGTACATAATTCGTAAGCCTTCTTCAAGATTATTATCACGAATTGTCTTTATATATTGAGGAATATCCATATGTGCAGGACATGTAGCAGTGCAGAGTCCACATTCAATACATCGGTCAGCTTCAGCTTCAGCTTGTTCTTTTGAGTATCCTTTAACCACTTCAAGAAATGACATTTCACGCTCATCGGGTGCAGTTTCTTCCATTTTTACTCGTAAGGGCTCATTCAAATTGTAGTTGTCTGGTTTTTTCCATCCCAGTTCGTTAGCATCCCACGATTTTTTATCAGCACCCGGAATAAAGCGAAAAACTTCTGGATCAGAGTTTACCCAGGTATATTCATTAGAAAGTGACAAAGAATTAGTTGAACAAATATCTACACAAAGGGCACACCAACAACATCTTCCATAATCAATCATTGGCCTTAAACCGCTGTCTCCGGCTTTGGTTTCAATTCCTTCAACAGGAACCATATCAATAGCAGCATTCTGGCAAATATCAGAACATGTACCGCAACCAATACATTCATTCAATTCGTTTTTATGAAATCCTCGGTAACGTGGTGCTCCAGGCCTTTCATTCAGTGGGTCTTTTACTGTAACAGGTTCTAATGCCAGATTTTTCCAGGCTGAGAAAGGGGATAATATATCTTTTAGTGACATAATTTATTTATTAATTGTTATTTGCTTCACATTTTATCGTTCAATTTCCGGTGGACAAGTTTGTAGTGAAACCATTAAAGCCGATACATCGGAAATATTAGCATTTATTAATAACTTTTCTAAAACGGTAATTGCATGAGTATAACTTGGCCCGCGTAAATTAATTCTCCTTGGATATTCACTCCCGTCAGAAACAAGATAAAATCCAAATTCACCACGTGATGATTCTGATTTCACATAAGTTTCTCCCTTAGGAATTTTCCAATGTAAAACATTAGGAGTTTTAGCTTTAATATCGCCGTTCAGCGGCATCTTTGCTATAATCTGGCGAATTAAATCAACTGTTGTCTTTAAGTCTTCTAAACGTACTACTGCTCGTGCAAAAATATCCGACTCAGTTGTTGTAAATGGTTCATAATCTAATTGGCCATATATTAAATAAGGGTTGTCTTTTCTAATATCTCTTTTAAATCCGGCTGCTCTGGCATTTGGGCCAACTATTCCATATTTATCAACCCAATCGGTAGGAATAACTCCAATTCCAATGGTTCTTTTTTTATAAACTGCATTATCATACATTAAACTGGTAAGCCTGATAACATAATCATCAACTTTTTTAAGTATTTCTTCCATTCTATTTTTAAAGCCATCAGGCAGAAGGCCTCTTACTCCACCCGGAATAATGTACATGTGATAAATTCTGCCACCTGTTAATTCTTCAAAAAGGTCAAGAATTAAATCACGGAGATAAACACCCCATTGCACCCCAAGCCCTAAACCTATTGTTCCACCTTGACCGGGAACCACTCTTAATAAAGTTTGTAATCTCGACATTTCCAATACTAATGTTCTTAACCATTGGGCCATTTCTGGAACTTCAATATTGGCTAAATCTTCAACGGCAGCTGCATAAATGTATTCGGGAAAATCTGTTTCAGCAACACACATTCTACAAACTATTGGAAAACATTGGATATATTTCCTTCGCTCCATGAGTTTTTCAAATCCTCTGTGCAAATAACCAACATGTGTTTTGGCATCTACTATTTCATCACCGTTAACGGTAAGCTCTAATGACATGTTACCTGTGACTCCCGGATGATTAGGGCCATGCCATATCTTCACATATTTTTGTGAAGCAAGGTCAACTACAGGCTTCCCATCTTGTCCTATATCAGGGAATTTGCTTCTGTCGGGTTTCCAATTAATGATTTTGTTCTTAGCCATTTGGGTATAACTTGTTTTTCATATATTCAGCCGGGTCGTTAGTTTGTCGGCCTGGTCTGGGGAAATAAGTTTCTTCAGTATATTTTTTTGTGTCAAAATCACGTCGGTAGGGAGGAATATCATCCCAGCCTTCAAGGATAAATGAATCGTTAACTCCAGGGCTTCCCGGAAAATTAATACCGAACATTTCTTTTAATTCTCTTTGGTAGGTAGCAACTTGCTCCCAAAGATGATGTGCTGAATCCATTTCAGGATTGTCTCGCGAAATCATAGTTCGTATTGCAATATCAATATTCACTTCTGGATTATGCAGTATGTAAGTAAGCTGAAACAGGTTGTCTTCTATCCAATCAACAGCAGTTAATAATACAAAATGTGAAAAATTTTCGATATCTCTCAGATGTGTAATTAAAGAAATAGTATGCTTTTTATCTATTGTCAGAAAAGTTTGATTTTCTCTTTTTTGAACTATGTCTGAAACATCAAATCTGTATTCTAACCTTTGTAGTAATTCCTTCATTTTATTATAAAATTTTACCAATTATAATCGGGCATATTCCAATCCTTAATTATTTTCTTTTGGTTGGCTTTATACCATTCAAAATTTTCAGCATATTTATTAGCTCCTTCACCTTTTCCTTCTTTAATAGCTTTTTTTAAATGGTTAAAACCTGCTAATAGTGCTTCGGGGCGAGGCATGCAACCGGCAATATAGGTGTCAACCGGCAAATAATAATCAAGCCTGTTTATGGTATTGTAACTATCCCAATACATTCCCCCATTAATAGTACAACTACCTAATCCCATTACAAATTTTGGATTTTGCATTTGTTCATAAGACCTGACTACTCTTTTTAGTGTTTTTACAGATAAATAACCTGAAATAATCATTAAAGAAGATTGACGTGGAGTAGGAGCCATTTGTATTCCAAAACGATATGCATCAAAACGGGGAGTTAGTAACGGGTAAAGTTCAATACTTCCACAACCAGTTCCAAAACCAAGAACCCATATTGATTCAGCTCTTGCCCAGTTTAAAAAACTTTCGAATAATTTGTTTTTATGAGGTTTATGAACTCTTGGAGCATCACCGCAGAAATAATCATTTAACGGGTCAATTTCAATAATTTGCCCATCAGGAGCAGTAACTGTTCGTTTTTCATTCTCAGGTGCAAAAAATTTATCTTTTTCTATTCCTGAGGTATTTTTATTATTTATTTCTGACATTGTATTAGATAAATTTAATGTAAAGAATAGCCAAAATACCTAAAATGAGAGGCACTTTTAAATACCACCTGATAGATTGATCAACACGAAATCTTGGGAAAACAGTTCCAACAAAAAGAGCGAAAAAATAAACACAAAAAGATTTAATAAATAATTCTATCCAGTTGGTAGCACCTCCAAAAAAAAGGTTCATCCAAAGAATGGCCTCAACAATATGTAAAAGAGCTGCGTTGGTTCTTAATACAGCAAGAAACCCTGAGTTAAACTCAACAGGGGGGCCAATTGGAATTTCCTGTGGTGCTCTTACAACATTAAAAGGAGATGCACCCATTGCACCAAGGAAAGATAGCATTCCGGCTGCTGTAGCAAATGGATTTGTAAATAGTACCCAATGTGTAATGCCGCCTTGCTGTGCTGCTACAATTTCGGTTAACGATAATGTTTGATATTGAATGGCTATGGCAATAATAGCGAAAGTTAAAGGTAATTCAATTGCTGTAAATTGTGCTAATCCACGACTAATACCAATTGCCGAATATGGATGCCCTCCTTCACCGGCACCAAGAGCCATTCCTAACATTCCAAAAAACATGAAGTACATGATAAGAATTAAATCTCCTGCAAATGAAAAATTGGAGAAATATTCAGAACCAAAAATTAATGGCATAAAAAGAAATATACCAACGCCACCGCCAAGTCTGAATACAGGGCCTAAATAAAACATAATGCCATGATACACAGATGATCGTTTAGCATATAACTTAACAAGATTAATCCATGGTTGATATACGGGCATTCCTATACGCTTCCCAATTCGTGCACTAATTCTTCGGAAAATTCCTGTTACTAATAAACCGTAGTTTATTAATATAAATAAACCCAATAAAACATAAGGTATTTTAGTAAATACTCCCATTTAAAAAAGCCCTCCATTTATTATTAAATAAGCAATTACAATATAAATTAAAATGTGTAAAGCATATGCTTGTCCATTTCCATTATATATTTTTCTTGTGTGATTGGCAATTGTATTAACCCATTCGCTTATATTATCCCAACTCTTTGTTATCCAGGGAGTAATTAAAAAACCTATTGCTTTATTATAATGTGCATATAAGTTATATGCCATATGTGTTGTTTCTGGCCTTTCCGGACGTTCAGCTGCATAAACAATATCGAATTGTCCAACCTTTTTTGAACCCCTGTTTACTAATAGCAAAAACAACAATAAAACAACAAACATTCCCATAACTATCATCATAATATTAAATGCATTCCAATAGCCTAAACTACTTGTAGCTAAACTACCGTTCCAAACCAAGGCATTATTTGGAAAGTACTGAGATAACCAATTACCAATAGGATTAAGTACATATTGAGGAAATGCTGAAAAAAGCATAATAGTAATAATAATTATATATTGTGGTATGATGAACCAAACTGAGGCTTCTTTTATATTGCGGTGCTCATCTTTAAGTTGTCCAAGAAAAATGGCATATATTAAGCGGAAACAATATAAGAAAGCAATAATTCCTGCAAACATAATAAATGCACCCTGAATATACCAGCCTTTTAAAACAATGGCATTATAAAAAAGCCATTTACCTGCATAACCTGATAATGGTGGTATTCCTGCTAGTGTAATTATTCCTATAAGTACAGCTATAAATGACCATGGCATTTTCTTTATCAGGCCACCCATTTCGTACATATTGAACGTTTTTGTCCTGAGAATTACGCCACCTATTGCAAGGAACAATAATCCTTTAAAAAGAAAATGGTTAATAGTATAAGTAATTGCAGTTAACCAGCCTAAGTGTGACATCATTGCCATTCCAAATAGTACATATCCCATTACGCCTATACTTGAATATGCTACAAGTTTACGTGCATCCTCTTGTAAAGAAGCCATAATGTTACCTACCAGGGCAGAAATAACGCCAATCCATCCAAGCATATAAGGAATATTAAAATATCCAATATTAGCATCTGGTATATGAGTCATTAAAATTATGAAACCGAAAACACCTGCATTTATTAATATTGAAGATACCATTGGTGCGACATCAGCTTCTGATTCACCATAAGCTCCTGGAAGCCAAATATGAAAACCGAGTGATGCCAGCTTCGTCATAAACCCTATTGCAATAAGCAAGAATATTATTGAACTATAAGGAACGCCAGTACGTAGAATATCGAAAGATAAACTTGCTTGTCCTGCATGTGCCATACCAAAGCCCATTAGCATAAAATAAGCTCCTCCAACAGAGAAAAGTAAATATTTAAAAGCATGTGGCATTGAGTATTTCCCACGAATTATTAATAAATATGAACCTATAGTCATTAATTCCCATGAAAAGAAAAACTGGTAAATATTTGTTGATTCAACCAACCCTATCAATCCTGAAAACATTAAAAGGGCAGCCGGATAAAATCCTTTCCTGCTTCCTTTTTTTAAATAACCAGGTATTAATGTAAGAATTGCACCAATTAAGAATATTGAAGAGAAAATCAATCTAATAATATCGGTATTGTAATAATTTGGAATAACCAACCATGAGTAATATGTTATCACAAGAATAACAATAGTGTTTTTTACTTTTGCAGGTGCAAAATCAATTAAATACATAAATGCTATAAAATACAATGGGATGAAGTTCAAAGAGGTTCCACCCGGCAACCAGTCTTTTGAAATATAAGAAATACCAAAAACTGAAAGAACGCCAATTACAACTGGTAAAATTTTGTGCCATGGAAGTTCGAACATAGGCAAATCATTATGTTCACCTTTCATTGCATATCCAAACCAACGGAAAAGATATACTGCTTCAAGAAATGAACCGAAAAGAATTCCTATAACCCATGCATACATACCTGCTGTGGAAAGTTCCATAATTAATTGCCATTTAGCAAAAAAGGAAGGGAATGGAGGAAATCCGGCAAGTGTAAATAAAAATACTCCCATAAAGAAAAGGAAAATAGGTTTTTTCTGCAACGCAGCCCAATTTTTAATATTATCTTGTTTTACAATTCCGGCTAACCAAAATAACCCTGATTTTGCCAGGTAATGACTAATAAGAACTCCAAAGGCTATATATTCAAATTTTTCTCCAAGGGTATTACTAAACCCAAGTATTACAAGTAGTAAACCTATTTGTCCTACTGATGAATATCCAAGTAAACGTTGTGCATTTTTTTGTTTAATACCCAATAAATTAGAGCCTATAAAACTTATCATGCCTACTACTGCAACCACATTATACCAATACGGATTTGCAAAAGCTAATAGCTTGTTTAATACAAAATATACTGCAGTTGCCGATGTTGCAGAAAGTAAAGCACCTATTCCCGGCAATGAGCCTTCATATACATCCAAAGCCCATCCGTTGGCCGGAAAAGGCTTTAATTCTAATAAAATAGACATTAATACCAGAAAAACTGCAACTTCGGCTCCTTTTGAGACAAGAAGATGATTTGTAATCATGTCATCAATATTTAAAGAGCCGCCAAAATAATAGATAAACACTATGCCTAATAGTAGGAGTATTGATATTAAACTGGAAGCAACAATATATTTAAAACCGGCAGAAACAGATTTTACATTTTTTATTAATATAATCATTCCGGCAGTAGCAATGCTGCTTACTTCCATAAAAACAAAGAAGTTAAATAAGTCACGTGTGAGAATAATAATATTAAGTCCCAGTATTAAGCCAAGAAATGCCATCATAGCATAAACTCCATGTCTTAAATAAGTTTTTAACATGAAAATGCCACTTAATAAACCAGCTATATTTATTAGAAATGTAAATATGGCTTCATTTCTTCCCATTAATAAACTTATAGAATAAGGCGGCCTGAAACCCGCTGTAAAAATATAGAAAGGTTCAGTATTTGAATATATAAATGCCCATAACCATTGTGCTGAAATAAACGCATTTGCTGCAAAAGCCAACAGCATTATTGTACTAGTAAGGTTATGATTAGCTTTTCTTAGAAATCCTAAGAAAAATGCTACGCCTAGTGATATCGAAACAATATGAATCGGGTTTACCATTTCAAATCTTTAAAGTTGTTAATATCTAAAGTGTTTTTTTCCTGATATAATCGTAATGCATAAGAAAGCATTAATGCTGTAACTCCCACACCAATTACAATAGCAGTAAGTACCAGTGCTTGTGGTACAGGATCGGTAATTTTATTTACCGTATCAGTTAATAAGTCGGGCCTATTCAGAATAGGAGCTGTTCTGTTTTTAAGATACGAAATACTTACAATAATTACATTAATTCCGGTATCAGAAATAGTAAATCCGATAATCATCTTGAGTATATTCTTTTGAGTTAGAAAACCCCAAATACCAAGAATGACTAGAATAAATCCTGTTATAAGACCAATATATTCCATTATTCTTCTTTTTGAATTTGTTGTAAACTGCTTATTATATTCGATAACTCGGCACCAACCTTTAAACCAATAAAACTATAAACTAATGGTATAATACCGGCACTAAATAAAGTTCCAAATTTTCCGAGAGGTAAAACACGGTTATCAAGAAATCCACCGCCGTATATTAAACCGGCTATTCCTAATAAAACAAATATTAATCCTGATGTAGATTCAAGTACAGAGAGTACTTTGTGATTAACTGAAAGAGTTGGATTAGCCAGTAAGAAGAATGCTACGCCGGAAGCAATAATAGCACCCCCCTGGAAACCTCCACCCGGGCTTAAATGTCCGTTAACAAAAACATAAGCTCCAATTAAAAACATAATGGGCATTAATATTTTTGATGCGGTAATCATAATTTCACTTGAAAATCTCAGGTTACGAATACGGTTTGTGCCTTTGGCATTTGTTTTAAGAAAAAAACCAATAATTGCTGCAGCAACAAACAATATGGTAACTTCTCCGAGTGTGTCAAATCCTCTGTATGTTACTACAATGGCGGTAACAATGTTGGTTGACCCAACTTCGCTGGCTCCGTTTTTTGCATAATAAGATGCAGTTTTATTTAATGTTTTACTTCCGTCAAAATTTTGGTATAATTTTAAAAATATACCTGCAAGAATAAATATAGTAGCGAATACTAAAAGTTTTTTATACATCTTCTTCTTTAATTTTATTCAATATAAAAAGGAAAATAAGTGTTGTTAAACCACTTCCAATGGCGGCTTCAGTAAGAGCTACATCAGGTGCAGCCATAAGTAAATATAAAATTGAGGCAAAAAGGCTAACTCCTCCGGTAGCTAAAATGGCAAAAATTAACTTTTTAGTATAAATAGCAACCAATGCAAAAACAATAGTTGAAATACCTAATAATATTGCCAGTAAATTAAAAATCATTTTTTTGTTCCTCCTCTAATTTTAAAGCATTTTCCATTTCTTCTATCTTAGATTCTCTCAATTTATCAACTACTGTTTTACTGGTTAACGGTATATTAATAAAATGTGCAGCTCTTGCTAAAACATGTGAGGATACTGGATTTGTAATAGCTATAAAAATGATTAATATAGCTATTTTGCCGAACCATCCCGGGTGTATCATCCCAATTCCTGTTAGTGTTAGCATAGTTCCAAGAGTTGAAGCTTTTGTTCCGGTCTGAATTCTATTATATACATCAGGCATTCTTAGAACTCCTAATGCACCCAGAAAAATAAATATTGATCCTATTAGTGTTAAAATAGCTCCGGTAATATCCAATATTTTCATTTTACAGCCCCCTTTCAATAAATTTTGCAACAATAACTACTCCTAAAAAACTGAGTAAACCATATACAATAGCTACATCAAGATATATTAACCTTATTGTAAAATGAGATATAATAACAATAATTCCAATAGAAGAAATTGTCATTATATCAAATGCAATTACTCTGTCAACACTGGTTTTTCCGGTAACAAATCTTGTCAGAGTCATCAGAATACTAATAATTATAAATCCTAATGCTATATATAATATTGTATTAACCATAAATAACCTCCAAATATTTTTCAAAATGACTTACAATATCTTTAGTTGCTTCTTCAATCTTAACTGTTTTAACATCAATCCAATGTATATATAATGTATCTTCTATTATATCAACTGTTAAAGTTCCTGGGGTTAGAGTTATTGAATTTGTTAAAATCATTCGCCCCATTTTAGATTTTAATTTTGTTTTAACCGCAACAATACCAGGGTTTATTGGCAACGAAGGACTGACTACCCTATAAGCAACATCAAAATTTGATTTTATTAACTCTATTATAAAAACAAAAATGTAAAGAATGGTATAAATTAAAGCTTTTGGCGTAAGCTTTATATCGCTAAATACATCACATTTGAAGCAAAATATTGAACTTGCTACAATTGAAAATACAAATCCGGTTATTAATAGTTCGGTATCAAATGAATTATTAATAAGTATCCATATTATAAAAAGGATAAAAAATTGGACAATGAAATTTTTAAAACTTTTCACTTTAGTTATTTTAGAAATGTAAAAAGAAATATAGATAAATATCTATATATACAACACGATTGCAAAACTAAATAAAATTTATTCGCCTAAAACCTATTATATAACATGTTTTACCATGATATAAGTTACAATATTACAAGAATATTATATGTAAATTATTTATATTCAGTTAAATAATTTCAAATAAATAAACCTGTTTATTATTATTTGTTATAGAATTTAAAGTAGCTTATTTTATTATAAAGTGCTAATAACCTGATGTTTTAAAAAAAATATTTTTTTGAGTATTTATAATTTATAATCATTCAATATAAAAGGCACAACCCAATTTAAACATGAAAATATATAATAATCAATATATTATAGAATAATTAATATTGTATTATTTATTAAATCCTTGTATTCCAAATGTTCCATTAATATTAAAATTTATATATATTTGCGAAGTTTATAATAATTATTAAAGCATTGAAATGTCGAAAGTTGTTAATTTAAAGAAAGGCCTTGATATCCGTATGAAAGGAAAGGCCGAAAAGATCTTTGTTAAAGCTGATTTTCCTCAAACCTTCGCAATTAAACCAACTGATTTTCCTGGCTTAACACCTAAATTAGACGTTAAGGTAGATGCAGAAGTGAAAGCCGGATCTACATTATTTTATGATAAGAATAAACCGGAAATAAAATTTACATCACCTGTAAGTGGAAAAGTTATTGCAATTAATAGAGGTGAGCGAAGGAAAATTTTGGAAGTTGTTGTGCAAGCAGACTCAGAGATTAAATACGAATCTTTTAAAAAAGCTGATCCATCTTCATTAAGTAAAGATGAAATAAAAGAAAACTTACTAAATAGCGGATTATGGCCTTTTATTAAACAAAGGCCTTATGCTGTTATAGCTAAACCCGATGACGAACCAAAAGCTATATTTATTTCTGGTTTTGATTCATCCCCATTAGCTCCTGATTTTGATTTTGTTGTAAAAGGTGAATCCGAAGCATTTCAAAAAGGAATAGATACACTTTCTAAACTAACCAGCGGTAAAATACATTTAAGTTTAAATTCCGGATATCCGCCGGCAGATGTTTTTACAAACGCAAAAGGAGTAGAATTTCATTATTTTAAAGGCCCACATCCAGCAGGAAATGTAGGAGTACAAATTCATCATATCGATCCTGTTAATAAAAATGATGTGGTTTGGACAATTGGCCCCTGGGAAGTTATAATGATTGGCAAGTTATTTATGAATGGACAAATAAGCAATGAAAGAATTGTTGCTTTAACAGGTTCTGAAGTAGTAAATCCAAGATATATTAAGACTTATCATGGTGCAAATATTTCATCTATTATAAAAGATAATATAAAAACTGATAATGTTAGATATATTAGCGGTAATGTTTTAACCGGTACTAAGGTTGAACATGATGGTTTTCTTGGATTTTATGATTCTCAAATTACAGTAATTCCTGAAGGAAATTACTATGAAATGTTTGGATGGGCACTACCCGGATTTAAAAAATTCAGCCAAAGTCATTCCTTTTTTTCATGGCTGTTCACAAATAAAGAATATAAGTTTGATACTAATTATCACGGTGGCGAAAGAGCATTTGTTTTTTCCGGTGAATATGAAAAGGTTGTGCCTATGGATATTTATCCGGTGCAT